>CAJADV010000293.1 GCA_903938575.1 uncultured Gammaproteobacteria bacterium | reverse complement strand
TCGTTGGCGTTGGTCGACTTCATGTAGATCATGTTCTCGACGCCGTTCATCTTCTGCTCGAGCGGCGTGGCCACCGAGGCCTCGACGTCGGTGGCGCTGGCGCCCGTGAAGTTGGTGCTGACCTGCACCATCGGCGGCACGATCTCAGGATACTGGGCGATCGGCAGACCCGACATGGCCACGGCGCCCAGCAGCACCATGACGATCGAGATCACCATCGCGACGATGGGGCGGTCGACAAAAAAAGACGACATGGCGGTATCAGCCTCCGCCCGCGTTGGCGGGCTCCGCGGCAGAGTCTTCTGGGGCGACGGCGGCAGGCCTTGCGTGCACGAGCATGCCGTCACGCAGTCGCTGCAAACCTTCGGAAACCACCTTCTCGCCGGGTTGCAGTCCGGACTCGATCACCCACAGGCTTCCTACGCGCGGGCCCACTTTCACGGTACGCGTGCTCACCTTGTTGTCGTTGCCCACCACCGCCACCGTGTGCAGGCTCTGCAGTTCCTGCACTGCACGCTGCGGCACCACCATGGCATCGCGCCGCAGCTCCCACTGGATCCGTGCCCGGCCGTACTGACCAGGGCGGATGAGACGCGCGGGATTGGGGAATGCGAACTGCAGCGTCAGCGTGCCGGTGGTGGCGTCGATGGCGCGCTCCACGCCTTCGAGCTTGCCGGGGTAACGGTGGGTACTGCCATCCGCGAGCAGTAACTGGATGGGGACGGCGTTTTCACCGGGCTTGGTGCCGCTCTCCTCGAAGTGCCGCGCAAAGCGCAGGTAGTCCGACTCGTTGATACCCGCGCGGAAGAAAATCGGGTCGACCTGAGACACGGTGGTGAGCAGCGTGCTCTCGCCGCGTCCGACCAGGTTGCCGGCCATGACGAGGGTGGTGCCCACCACGCCGTCGACTGGAGCATCGATGCGGGTGTAGGAGAGATCCAGCGCTGCCTTGTCGAGCGCGGCCTTTGCGGCGTCGCGCTGGGCGCGAGCGGCGGTCTCGTTGCTGTCTGCGTTATCGAGCTCCTGCAGGCTCACGGCTTGCTGCGCCGCAAGGGGCTTCAGCCGGGCTGCTGCCACGCTGGCCTGGTCGAGGTGCGACTGCTGGGTGGCGAGATTGGCGCGTGCCTGGGCCATGGCGGCCTCGAGCGGGCGCGGATCTATCCGATACAGCGGTGTGCCCTTGGTGACGAAGGCGCCATCGGTGAACGTGACGCTGTCGAGAAAACCCTCGACCCGGGCGCGGATCTGCACGTCCTGGGAGCCGCGGCTCTGTCCCACAAGCTCCATATAGACCGGCACGTCCTGAGTGATCACGGGGGTCACATAGACCTCGGGGGTCGGGGCCGCTGGTGGTCCCCCGCGGGAGCACGCGCCGATGAAGCCAATGCAAAGCAGCACCGTGGTGAGTTGGCGGTTGAACAGGATCATGTGGCGCGATCTCCGCCTTTTATCGTGGGTCTGGACCTGCCTGCGGACTGCGGACTGCGGGCGCTGAGGGCTTTCCGGGGCGGAACTTTCTCACGGAGGACGCGGCGACGTCACGCCATTTGCGCCATCCGATGATCAAAGTTCCGTTTCCGGGGCCCTCGCCTCGTCCCGCGATTCCCGCTACTGCTCGTGAAGGACGCCCGGACCCAGCCCGGTGGCGGATCACTTCAGGCGGACGTCGAAATGCTTGCGGACATCTTCTTCGATGGTCCAGGTGCCTTTGAAATCATGCTCGACCACGAATGCATCCCCCGCCTTCACCGTCACCGGGGTGCCGCCATCGGGGGTAATGGTGATGCGGCCCGCGATCAGGACCACATATTCATAGGCGCTGTAGGTGGCGTGGTAGCTGCCCTTGGTGCATTCCCAGATCCCTGACGCCATGTTGCCGTCCGCGGATGTGTGCAGCACCCATGTTTTCATCGCAGGACTCCCGGCCGTTTTGATCCAGCCGTCCAGATCATCGGTCGATGGCTCCATGCCTGTGGTTGCCGGCAATTTGACGATGGTTTGCATTTTGGTCTCCGATTGGGTGCAGGGTGCTGCCCGGCGCCATCAGCCCCTGCAGATGGGCAGCGCCGGTCATTGCCGCATCATAGTCGTGGATGACGTCGGGTATGCCGAAGGGCTCAGGGTGAATTCCGCCGTCATCAGCCACGCAGAAGGCAGCCCGCGCGGTCGCGATCCGGCAGATCCTGCTCCACATCCTCCCCGGTGATCCCGGGTTTTCCACGCCGATCCTGGGTCTTTACCTCTACTGGTGGGCGTTCATTGCGTTTGCCTGCAACATCGTTGCGGCGGGGCTCCAACTGTCGGCTCTCGCCTGGTACCGGGCGGATCTCCAGCCGTGGTCACCTTTGGCAAGCATCACCACGGCCGTGCTTGCGGTGGTGGTGGTCGCCAATATCCTCTCGGTCATCGCCGAGGCCGGATTTGCGTGGGGCTTGCCGTCGGATCCGGTGGGGTACCTGCTATTACAGGGCAATTGAGCACGGCGCGTATCGTCGGGGGGCAGAGCCCTGGCCTCTCTCGCACCCCTCCCGCAAGAACGGCATCCTTGGTGCCCTCGTTGCCTTCTTCACCAGTCCTCGTGCGCGGATCATGTGCGTGCCTCCGCCGTACGGCCCTGCCTGGGGTCTGTGCGTCTCTCGAGGTAGTCGAGCGCCTGTATCAGCACCCAGGAGATCAGGAAGTACAGGATGGCAACGGTGACCAGCGGGAAGAAGGCATCGAAGGTGCGGCTGCGGATGATGTCCGAGGCCTTGGTGAGGTCCTCTACCGCCACGTAACCCACGATGGAGGTCAGCTTGACCATCGAGATGAACTCCCCCTTGTACACGGGCAGGATGCGCTGCAACGCTTGCGGCAGCACGATGTGGCGGAAGGTGTCGATCCGGGAGAAACCCATCGCGATGCCCGCCTCGGTCTGGCCGCGGTCGATGCTCTCGATGCCGGTGCGGAACATCTCCGAGGTATATGCGCCGAAATTGAGCCCGAAGGCGAAGACCGCGACCAGGATCGGGCTGATGTCTACCGAGGCGAAGACCACGTAGAAGATGAGCATCAGCAGCACCAGCACCGGCAGCCCGCGCATCAGGCTGATGTAGAGCATCGCACTGCGGCGCACGAGCGTATTCCGGGACATGCGCATGTAGCAGATCAGCGCTCCGAGCAGCGTGCCGAAGACGCAGGAGAGGACCGCCAGCAACACCGTGGTCTTCAAGCCGCTCCACAGGAGGAGGTAGCGGTTCTCGCGGATGATGTTGTTGTGGAAACTCTCTCGCAGACCGGCCCCGAACGAGGCCTCGACCGGCGGCGTGGCAGTCGCCGGTACCGCACCCGCGATATCGCTCGCACGCACGAAGACGTGCATCTCGTAGGCGTGGTAGGACTCGGAAAAATCGATGCGCTCGCGCCGCTCCGGTGTGATGGACATGCCGGTGACGATGAGGTCGATCTTGCCGGAGGCGAGCGAGGGGATCAGTGCGCCGAAGTCCGCGGTGCTCCACACGGGACGGCGGCCGATGCTGGCGGCGAAGCGCTCGGCCAGTTCCACCTCGTAGCCGACCAGCCGGTTGTCCTTCACCGCCACCTGCGGCAAACCGACGATCGCATTGCCTACCGCCAGCGGCGGTGCATCCGGCGCGAACTGGATCGGCGGCATGGTGGTGTCGGATTGCTCGATCCAGCGCCGCTCCATGTCCGCGTGGGTGCCGTCGGCACGGATCTGTGCGAGGAAGGCGTCGAACTGCGCCCGCAGATCCGCACTGTCCTTGCGAAAGGCCGCGCCCACCTCCAACTCGAAGATCGGCGGGCCCAGGGTGGCGAGCCCCGGGCGTGTCGCCAGGTTTGGTTTGAGGATATCGGAGGGAGCAATACTCGCATCCGCCTTGCCTGCCTCGACGGCGATAAAAAGGTCCGCCACGGTAAGGAACTGCAGCAGCGTGGCCCCGGGCCAGTTCTTGTGGACCCAGACGTCCTGCGCGGAGCCCTGCATCACGGCGATGCGCAAGCTGGAGGCGTCTTCTGGCTGGCGCAATTGCAGGCCCTGCCCCTGCGAGGCGACCTGCATCGCAGAGGCCTTGTCGCGGGACAGGCCAGCCGGTGTGCTTGCATCGCCGTCTTCGGCCACGGCGTCGATTGCCATGAAGATCGAGGCGGCAAGCGCCAATACGCGTAGAAGGCCTGGCATCGCATTTTCCCGATATCTGAATCCTAACCACCGAGAATCATTCGGCGGTCACGCGCTGTCAACCGCTGTCCAGACCTCTAAAAAAATCAAGCACTGACGCAGCCCTTCATGCCACAAACAGCTAAATGCCCGGCACTGGGCTTCGGCACGTTCGGCGGGCCGCGTTGTAATCATCTGATCGGTTATCGCCGAGGCCGGGTTTGCGTGGGGCTTGCCCTCGGATCCGGTGGGGTATCTGCTGTTCCCGCGAGGTTTTACTCCAGCGGGTTACGGTGCGTGATGCCAGGAAACCTGCGGAAGTCGTAATCAGCGGAGCAAATCGTTGCGCCCAGTTCCAGAGCCAGTGCGGCGATGTGTGCGTCCGACGTCAGGTTTCCCGAGGCGCCACTCGCGCCGAGCAGGTTGCGGAAAACAGGCCAGTGCGCCGCACCCGGTCCGATGAACGTCACGTAGGGCTGCGCAAGCCAGCCATCGACGTACGCCATCGCCTGTTCCGCTGATAGCGGACGTTCCAGGATTCCGTGGCGTGTCGTGATACGCAAGAAAGCGAGCACAACCAGCCACGGGATGCCGACCTCCTCACTGGAGGACAGCGTCCTTTCCAGCCACTGACGCGCCTTGCGGTGCAAGGCCGCGTCAGTGTTGACGGCATAAATCAGGAGGTTGGCATCGATGAGGATCATTTGCGGGCGACCAGTTCGCGTGTGATCTCTTCATCTTCGAGTGCATCAGCGAGCGCCAATGCCTTGCGCAGGTCATAACCCGGACGCGGCTCACCTAGCGAGACGGGTTTCAATCGATAGGGGCGGGCGCCGCCGCTTGCCCCGCGTGCCTGCAGGCCGGCGCGCAGCGTCTCGTTGACGACCACTTTGAAAGGCCGGGACGTATCGCTGGCGATGCGCTTCAGCTGCGCCGCAATGCGATCGTCGAGGGTGAGCGTTGTACGCGTGCCCATGTGGCTGCCTCCGTAGTTTCACGGGAGCACGTTAACATCAGCGCTGAAGCATCAAAACATCAAAATCCGGAATCCTTATGTGATTGCCCGAGCCAGTCTTAAAGGTGGGGGCGCAGCTCTACCGCGCGGACGCGCTGGGGCTGCGCGCGGCGCCTGTCCCGGTTGATTGTCAGACTTCTGGCGGTTTTGGGTGCGCGATTCGGTTAGTGTGAACCAATAGTCAACTTGCCCCCGGAGTGAATTCGCATGCGGCTGATTCGTCGCCCTCTTCCCCGCGTCATCGCGGCCCTTACGGCCTCTGCAGCCAGTGTTTCGTTGGCCCCGGCCGCCCTTATGGTGGCAGCGCCCCCCGTCCATGCCCTCAGCACTCTGCCAGCACAGAGCCAGACCGGTGTGAATGGCACCTACGCCACCGATGGTTCGGGCACACGCACCGAATGGCTCCTCGGCGGTTACCAGTTGGTCTCGGCGGGCGCGCTCAACCTCGAACAGTCGGGCGGGGCGGTAACGCTGGGCGTTAGCGGCGGTCATTTCACGGCGTCTGTCGGCAGCAATTCCCAGAATGTCGGCCTCCTGTCGTACGGCGGGCCGGGCACGCCGTGGGCGAGCGCACTGCTGGCGGCCTCCAGGGGTTCTGATGGCCAATACTGGGGCGGTGAAGGCGCGGGCTACACCCGAAACGGCGGATATGGCGGCGCGGTGAATTTGACTGTGAGCCCCGTCGATCCGCTGCGTCCGGTCGAGATCCTGCTCGATACCACCACGCTACCGGCAGTCACGGGTACCCTCACGTTGAACGGCGTGCTGGCCCTGTCGCAGGGCGGCCGCAATTCATCGCGATGGACCTACGGCCTTTTCACGGGGCACAACGACTACTACTCCCAGTCGGGCAGCGCGGGTGCGGTAACGGTGGACTTCCGGGGCAACATCCGTTCGCAGGGGGGCTATGCCTCTGCCCTGGGGGCGCTGGTGTTGGAGGAAGTCGGTATCGCTGCCATCTCCCGCGGCGGTGCCTTCCAGTGTGATTCTTACGACTGCCTGGATCACTACAACGCTAATTTCAATTACGAGACACCCGGCGTCGGCGGCGCGGTGGACGTCACCCTGCGCAGTGGCTCGCAGATCCTGCTGCAACAGGGGGCGGCCACTGGCATTTACGCGCTGAGTGCGAATGGTGGCATCCCTAGCGAAGGGGCGTACCTGGAAAATCCGACACTGGACTACAACATCAACACCAGTGGCCTTGTCGCTGGCAACGTGACGGTCGTCGTTGAGGATGGCGCCGCGATCCGTGTGGGATCGGCCACTGCACTGGCATCCGCCGGCGTCATCGCGATCAGTGCCGGCAGCGAGCTGGGCGTCGATGACATCACCAAGACGTACCTCACCAACGCCGGCGGAGAGGGCGTGGGCCGTGACGTGACCGTCAGCAACGCGGGCGAGATCGAGGCCGACGGTATCCTCGCGCTCGGCATCGGTGCGCTCAGTCTGGGCGGTGAGGCTGCCGTCGGTGTGCTCGGTGTTGCGCCGGGGGAATACCGCGCGAGCAAGAAATCGCCCCCCCATCCCGGCACACTCGGCACCGTGCGTGTCACCAACGACGGCAGCATCACCACCAGCGGCGACTCCTCGCACGGCATCGTGGCCGGCAGTCTGGGTGCCGGTGGAGTGATCTACGCGGCTCTTGCGGGTGACGAGGCCGCGCGCAAGGCGATCGCGGAGAGTTGCGTCGAACGCATAGGCACCACGGCCGACGAGGTGCGCGAAAACGCCGCCTTGGGCGAGTTGCCGCTCTGCAACGGCGTGACGACCGGCCTCACGCTCGGCAACAGTTCGGGCGGGTCTGCGGTGAACGGTGGCGAGGTCTTCGTGACGAACCACGGCGTCATAACGACGGGCCTGCAGGGGTTGCAGGAGGCATCCGAGCACGCGATGGGCATCTTCGCCCAGAGCGTCGGCGGGGGCGGAGGCAACGGCTCGGGTGGTTTCCTGTTCTGGGCTGGCGATGCGGGCGGTGCGGGCGGCAGCGGTGGCAACGTCACGGTCACTAATACTGGCGATATCTCCACCTACGGCAGTTTCGCCACCGGCGTGCTGGCGCAGAGCATCGGC
>CAJADV010000292.1 GCA_903938575.1 uncultured Gammaproteobacteria bacterium | reverse complement strand
GCTGTTCCTGCTCACCGTGGCCACCATCGCGCTCACGCGTTTCCGGCGCACGCTGGACGCCTGAGCACGAGCGCGGCGGTGGCTGCGATCAGAACGTCTTGCCCAGTGTCAGGACCACGGTATTCCTCGCGACGTCAGAATCCGAGTGCGCGTTGGCCAGGCTGAGAAAATCCTTGAAGGCATCCGGTTCGTCGCTGGCGTAATAGAAGGCCCCCACCGAGAAGCCCTGCGGCAACGCCCGGGTCAGGCCTACTTTGCCGTAGGTCACATCGATGCCGGTCGAATTCCTGATCACCTGACGACCCAACTGGGCCGAGAGGGTCCAGCAGGGTGCAATCGCATAGGCCGCGTTCAACTCGGTGTAGTGGGAACCGGAGGTGTCGTCGGTAATGCCGGCGTCAAAATCGCCGGCAAAACCGCCTTCGGGCGGCGAGTTGTTGTTGCTCCAGCCGAAGTATTCGTTCACGACAATGCCGGTCTTCAAGGTAAGCCACTTGTAGGTAACGGCAACGTATGGCTCGAACGTGTTGAGACTGTTGGATGCATTGAATCCGTCGAAGGCGGATTTTTTCCAGTCGGCACCGGGATACACGTACTCGACCGCACCTATGTCGAAGGAGACTTCATCGCTCAGCTTGCCGCGGAAGCCAGCGTAGAGATCGACCTCGCTGGTCGCGCCGGCCAACCAGTGGTCAGACACATTGGACAGTGCCAGACCGGCATAGAAGCCCGAACGGTGATCGGCCTCGATGCCCGCCTGCAGCGCGGGCCTGCCCCAGGTTTGCGATTGACCGCGAAAGATGTAGTCACTCACCAGCGAGACGCTGCCCGGGAAGGTCCACGTCGGGGCATCCGGCGCCTCTTCGGCAGACACCGGCAGGGAGACGCAGAACAGCACGCAGGCGGCAGTGAGCGCTGCGCGCGCGGGCATCATGGGCTGTATCACGTTCATGCAGGAGACTCGACTCGAAATCAAGCGCGCAGCGTAGCGCGCTACTTCCGCTCAGTCCTCCAGCGTATACGCCACCAAGGCATCACTCAGTGTGGTGCCCAGGTACTTGTGACCTCCGGCGCCGATCACCACGTACTGCTTGCCGCCCTCGCGCAGCCGGAAGGTCATGGGCGTGGCCTGCCCGCCGCCGGGGAGACGGTCTTCCCAGAGCTTCTCGCCGGTCTTGATGTCGAAGGCGCGCAGGTAGTTGTCGGTGGTGGCGCCGATGAAGATGAGCCCCGTCGCGGTGAGCACCGAGCCGCCCATGTTGGGCACACCCCAATCGAACCAGAGCGGGAACGGCGCCATATCGCGCGTCGAGCCCAGCGGCACCTCCCACAGGCGCTCACCCTTGTTGAGATCGATGGCGAGCAGCGTGCCCCACGGCGGCTTGACGCAGGGCGCCCCAAGCGGCGAGAGCATGGGCGCAAAGAGATGCGCGTACGGCGCACCCACGGCGGGAATCACGAACTCGCCCCGCGCGAGCATGGCGTCGGCCTCGGCCCGCGGGTACATGCGGATGATCGCCGGCACCTGCGTGGTGTTGACCACCAGGATGCCGTTCACCGGATCGATCGACACGCCGCCCCAGTTGGTGGCCCCCATGAAGCTCGGGAACATCACGCTGCCCCGCGTCGAGGGCGGCGTGAACACACCGCCCCAGTTGGCGGCGTCGAATTTTTCCAGGCACTTGCCCCTGTCCCAGGGCGTGAAGCCCCAGATGTCTTCGCGTGTGAGTTCGCGCCGCACGATGAAGGCGGGATTCACCGGAAAGGGTTGGGTGGGGCTGTAGCGCTCACCCGGGATGCCACCCAGCTGCGTGACGGGCCGCTCCTCCACCGGAAACAGCGGCTCGCCGGTCTCGCGGTTCAGGATGAAGATGTGACCCTGCTTGGTCGACTGCGCGAGCGCGGGTATCACCTTGCCGTCGCGATGCAGCGGAAACAGCACCGGCTGGGAGGGGATGTCGTAGTCCCAGTGATCCTTGTGCACGGTCTGGAAATGCCATTTCATCGCCCCTGTGTCGGCATCAAGCGCGACCACCGAGGAGCCATAGAAATCACGCTCGCCACGCACGATGTTGCTGTGATCGGTGGAGGGATTGCCGGTGGGCACGAACACCATCCTGCGCTCGGAATCCACCGAGAGCGGCGCCCAGGCGTTGGGCGTACCGCGCACCCAGGTCTGGCCGGGCTTGGGGGCTTCTCCGGGCGGCGCGGAACTCCACGCCCACACCAGTGCACCGGTGCGCACATCCACCGCGCGGATCAG
>CAJADV010000291.1 GCA_903938575.1 uncultured Gammaproteobacteria bacterium | reverse complement strand
GGTCGGGGCGCGCCCATACGGTGTCATGTCCGTAACCGCGCCCCCACACGTAGCGATCGACCAGCCCCACATTGGGGTTGGGATCATCGCCACCGCGCAGGAAATCGTCGCCCGCGCCGCCGTCCAGCGTGTCGGCTCCGGCCCCGCCCAGCAGCGAATCGCGCCCGGCACCACCCAGCAGGGCGTCATTGCCATCGGCCCCCCAGAGGATGTCATCGCCTCCCTGCCCGTTAAGGCTGTCGGCAGCACTGCCGCCCTCGAGCAGATCGCTGCCGGCATCGGCGATGCGCAGCGCGGCCGCAGTGTCGCTCCAGCGCAGCACCGTTGCAGGCGAGTCCTCGAAGCGGATTTCGTCGATCGTCGAATCGAACAGCCAGGGATCATCAGGGCCTCGCAGCCGCACGCTGCCGTCGCCGATGCGGTAGAGCACATCGACGTTCTGCTCGAAAAAATTGACGCTGCCGAGCGCGCCGGTCGGGTTGCGCAGTTCGAGCCCCGTGACGAGTTCTGCCGGCGCGATGCCGGCCCCGAAGCGCAGCACGTCGACCGAAGCCCCACCGGTCGTCTGGGCATCGAGTTCCACCACCAGATCCTGGCCATCGCCGCGGTTGTAGAGGTAGGTGTCGGCGCCGGCTCCTCCTCGCAGTGTGTCGGCTGCGGTGCCTCCCGTGAGCTGGTCGTTGCCCTCGTCGCCTTCCAGCAGGTCGGAATCCGCACCTCCGGCTAGCGTGTCCGCCCCGCTACTGCCATGGAGTGCGTCCAGCCCGGCGCCACCTTCGGCGAGATCATCGCCACCGGCACCCTGAAGCGTGTCGTTACCCGTGCCGCCGCGCAGCGTGTCGTTGCCTGCCCCGCCCAGCACAAGATCGTTGCCGGCATCGCCATCAAGCACGACGGCACCACCAAACCCTTCGAGCGTATCGTTGCCCGCGGTGCCTGCTCCGAAGCCGCGGGTCAGTATCGCCGTGCGGTCCCAGCTCACACCGGGAGCATCCGTGAAGCGGATCTCGAGCGCCGGGCTCTCCGCGGCCGCGAAGTAACCCTGCACCTGCAGTGTGTCGCCCGAGGGCAGTTCCACGAAGAGATCACTGCCGCCGTAGCTGCGAAAGCGCAGGGATTCCGGTGTGACGCCGGTGCCTATCAGCAGCTGGTCGGTCTCGCTGGTGTTGGCGCGCAGCACGTCGCGGCCGTCTCCAATGCCGAAGAGCACGGTGTCCGCGCCCGCGCCGGCTTCCAGCGTGTCGCTGCCCGCACCGCCCGTCAGCGTGTCGTTGCCAGCGCCTCCCCACAGACTGTCATCGGCCGCGCCGCCATCCATGAAATCATTACCGCCCTCGCCCTGCAGCGAGTCATTGCCGGATTCGCCGCGCAGTGTGTCGTTGCCGTCTCCTGCGAGCACGGCGTCGGCGCCTGCGCCAGCGCTGAAGTCATCATCGGATGCCGCGAGCAGTACTTCGTCATCGCCATCCGTGGCGCGCACCATCTGCGCCGAGCTGAATGCCCCTGCGGCGGTTGCGAAGCCGCTCATCTCGCGGTAGGCCGAGACCGCAAGGCGGAGCTCGCCACCGCTAAAACCCACGCGCACTTCTGCATCGCCCGGCTGCCATGAGAGGCGCAGGGCATTCGGGCTCAGTAGATCAGCGAACAGCACGCGATCCGTGCCCGTAGCATCGACGATGCGATCCGAGCTGCCATCGTTGCGCAGCACGAACACATCCACGCCCGCGCCACCGTACAGCTGGTCATCGCCCGCGCCGCCATCGAGCGTATCGGCGCCGTCGCCGCCCATCAGGACATCGGAGCCCGCACCGCCCGCGAGAATATCGTCGCCCGCATCGCCCCACAGCTGGTCGGCGCCGTTGCCGCCGGCCAGTGCGTCGGCGCCCTCGTCACCCTGAAGCTCATCGTTGCCGCTGCCGCCGTCCACGGTGTCATCCCCCACGCCGCCGCTCAGCAGATCGGCGTCGGCATCGCCGCGCACTACATCGTCGCCCGCGCCGCCATCGAGCGTGTCGATGCCGGCGCCGCCGAAGAGCAAGTCGGCACCGTCTTCACTGTACAAACCATCGGCGCCGATACCGCCCCGCAGCGTGTCGTTACCGATGCCGCCGTACAGGCGGTCAATGCCGTTGCCGCCGAGCAGGCTGTCGCTGCCGTCGAGGCCCCAGAGCCGGTCGTCGTCGTCGCCGCCCGCCAGCGTGTCGTCGCCGCCGCCGCCGACGAGTTCGTCGTTTCCGGCATCGCCCTCGAGGCGGTCGTTGCCGTCGTTCTCCGGCACCAGCGAGGTGTTGTCACCCCAAAGCCGGTCATTGCCCGCGCCACCGCTGATTACGTCGTCGCCGGCCTCGCCGCCGGCGATATCGGCGCCATCGTCACAGCGCATCTCGTCATTGCCGGCGCCGCCGTAAAGCGAGTCCGCGCCCGCGCCGCCGTGCAGGGTGTCGTTCCCGTGGTAGGTGTAGGGCACATCGGCGGCATCGCCACGGAGTTCATCGTTGCCCGCCCCGCCGAGCAGCAGGTCCGCGCCACCTTCACCGCTCAGTGAGTCATTGCCCGCGCCGCCGTCCAACTGGTCGTTGCCGTGCAGCATGGGATCGAGCTGGCTTGCGCGGGCATCGCCATTCAGCGTGTCGTCGCCGGCACCGCCCGCGAGCGTGTCGTCGCCTTGATGTCCGCCGAGGCGATCGTTGCCGTCCTCGCCGAACAGGAGATCGGCGCCACGCCCTGCGGAGAGCCAGTCGTTGCCATCGCCGCCGTGCAGTGTGTCGTCGCTCGCGCCCGGTGGATCGTTGATGCCGGTTGCGGGCGAGAACTCCCGAAGCCCCCGCTCGATGTCATCCCTGAAACTCCACTCTATGTCAGTGGCGACGATATCGGCATCACCCATGATCTGGTCGTCGCCGGCGCCGCCGAAAATCAGATCCCGCCCGGCCCCGCCGGATAAGCCCTCGGCGCCGACGCCACCGTGCAGGGTGTCATCGCCCGCGCCGCCGGCCAGCCAGTCGTGCGTGCCCGCTACGTCCGGATTGCTCTGCGTGCCGCTGAACAGACGGTCATTGCCCGCCTGCCCGTAGAGGATGTCGCTGCCTTCGCCGCCCTCCATCCAGTCGCTACCCGCGCTGCCGTACAGCGAGTCGTTTCGCGCGAGTGGAGTGGCGGGATCGACGATCAGGTTTCCCAGCGAATCCCAGCCGTACTGCATGCCGGCGCTGGCGGGGTCCATGTCGATGGCGCTGAGATCGCCGCGCAGCAGCAGGCTCCCGGGGTCGGGTTCCGGATCCGGTCGCGGTGTGGGCGCCGGCAGCACGATGCCGAAATCACCGTTGCCCCGCCAGGTCGTGAGTTGCACCAGCCCGCCGCCCGCGCCGCTACCGGTGCGTATCACCAGTGCACCCTCAAGGCGGATGATCTCGACGTCCCAGCCATTGTTGTCGCGGTAAACGCCCGCGCCGGGCTCGATCTCGAGGAATGTCAGCATCCCGAGATCGAGGCCTTCAATGAGGATGCGATCGCCGCCGCTGTCTGCGGCGCAGACCAGATCGCTGCCGTGCTCAGAGCCGAAAACGTACATGTCTGCGCCGGCGCCTCCATCGAGCGTATCGCCGCCCCGGCCGCCTTCGAGCAGATCCTCACCCGCATCGCCTCGCAGCACGTCGCTGCCGTCACCGCCCAGCAGTGTGTCGTTGCCTTCGCCGCCACCGAGCGTGTCGTTGCCGGCGGCGCCGCCGAGGTTGTCGGCGCCTTCCAGGCCGAAGAGGGCGTCACCCAGTTGCCCACCTGCGATTGCGTCATCGCCCGCGGAGCCGAAATTACGCTGCATCGTCTGTTCGGCCGGAAAGGGTGTGGCCGCGCGCGAGGACGTGAAATCCAGATCGAGGCCGAGGTCGCTGAACCGCTCGGCTTCGCGCCCGGCCTCTGTAACCAGCAGAGCATCGCTGGCGTTGCGCAGCAGCAGGCTCTGCAGCAGGTAGCCGCGATGCTCTAGGTAGTCGGGCGAGAATCCGCCGGGCGCCACGTCGGCGGCCGCGGTATCCGCGCCGATCAGCGCAAAGGCATGCAGATTCTGCAGGGCGAAGCGGTAACCGCTGCCGGCGATGGAGTCCGCGCTGGCGAGGTCAGCGATTTCTCGCCCCGTCAGAGCCTCGATGCGCAAACCATCCCAGCGGCCCGAGTCGATATCCTCGCGCAGCGTGTTCAGCAGGATCACCGGATCGGCAATGTTCGTGAACCTCTCGCCGAGCGCATCACCGAGCGCGATGCAGAGCGTGGCGATCGAACCCACGCCCCGATTGGCGGCACCCTCGAGAATGGTGGTGGCATCGCCGAGTTCGAGCGCAGGATCAAGCGCCGCGAGCAGGCGGTACGCAGAGAGCGCGGTGACGAGGCTTGCCATCGAGTGCGAGGCAAGCGGGGTGAGACCGCTGCCCGCGCCGTACTCGATGAACAGCGCCACATGCTCGCCCGGGCGATAGACGTTTTCCGATTCGGCCACCAGTTCGGGGCCCGGCTCGGCGTAGTAGTGGTGCACGCGCGACAAATCGAGCAAGCCGTTCTGGTCGAGGCCGCGCCAGATGATGTCGAGCGAGCTCAGTATCGGCGAGTTGTAGAGCAGCGCGGCGCTGTCGAAAGTGTCGACGCGCTTTACCAGATCGGCATAATTCTGCGCCGCGAACATTGCCAGGTAGCCGCCCAGTGAATGCCCGGTCAGCGTGAGCTTGCCCTTGAAGTCGGGGATCGCGCGGCCCGCGCTGTCTATCACGCCGGCGGTTTCCAGGAACGACTGCAGCGCGCCGTTCTGCAGGGTGTCCTGCAGCAGGTAGGCAAGGCCCGCCGCGATGGCGGTATCCATCAGGTAGTCCGGGAGATCGTTCGTGCCGCGAAAGGCGACGAAAAACTCGCCGCTGTCTTTCAGCCGGAAAAACGTCGCCGAAAATCCGGTTCCGGTATCCGGCTGGTGACGCAGGACCTCGTAGGATTGCGTGAACTCACGGAACTGCTCGAACGTGAATCCCGCATCGCGGAACGTGAAATCCCCGGCCTTGCGGTCGGGCCCGCCGTCCCAGGCCGCGGGGCTGATTTCCGTGCCCGCGAGGAAGTTTTCCGCGTTGAAAGTCACGTAGGCTGCATCGGCGAGCAGCGCGGACTGGTAGATGTTCTCGATTGACTGGCTCATGTCCACCTCCCTGTGGATCATTCGGGTTTCAGGTACTCCTTCACCTCGAGCAGGCTGGGCCAGCGGTCAGCTGGTCCGATGCCTCTCGATTCGCAATGCAGCATCGTCCTGAAGCTGCTGAAAGACGGCATGGAATTCTGGTAGAGGTTGTAGAACGTCTGCTCGGCCAGTATCTCGCCGGTCTGGATGTCCTTGATCACGGCGCGTGATACCCCGATCGAGGAGTCCCACCAGTTGTGCAGGTCGATGTCTGGCTGGTGCTCCATGAAGATGCCGTAGCGCGCCTCCGGGGCGTTCAGCCGGTCGATCCTGAGACACCCACCCTCGCGCACGAAGTCATAAGTGCTACGCCGGCTTTCGACGTCTTTCTGCACCAGGCGGTCGCAGTCCGGATCTCTGGAGCGCACTTTCACGGCGCGGTAAAAGCCGGGTTTCTGCAGCAGGTCGCCCGGACGGATGGTGACGTTCTCGAATTCGATGAAGCGGTAGGGCGAGTTGGTGATATTTTCCCAACAGCCGTTTTCCAGACAGCTTCCCCGGCCATCGAAATAACCGCTTGCCGATACCTGCCGGTGCAATTTCGGCTGGAAGTTTTTCTCGCAGAGCGCGCGCAGATCGTCGCGCCCGGCGGCATGGGCGAAATACAGATACACCGGCGCGATCAGCACGCAGGCGAGTGTGCCCTGCGAGAGCAGACGCGCGAGGATCACGCGGTAGAGCGGCGGGGTGTAGTCGTTCATGGCGTATCCCCCGCAGCTGGCGGGCTGGTGGGCGGGCTGGCGCTGCCCGCGCGCGCCTTGCTCCAGCCACGCAGCAAGGCTGTGGCATCGCGCATCACCGAGTTCCAGTCGCCCGGCGCGGGCTGGCGCAGCAGCCTGCTGGCGGGATACCAGGTCGTGTTCTCGCCGCGCAGCCCGTAGAGCCAGTGCGGCCTGAACGGCAGCAGCGTGAGGCTTGGCTTGCCGAGGCAGCCCGCAAGATGCGCAGCGGTGCCATCGGCCACGATGCAGACGTCCATCAACGACATCGCTCCTGCCAGATCGGCAAGATCCTCGCAGCGCGATCCCAGATCCGTGAGCAGCCCGGTGCCGCCGTGTTGGGCCAGCGCAGCGCCGGCCGCATCGTGCTGCAGGCTG
>CAJADV010000290.1 GCA_903938575.1 uncultured Gammaproteobacteria bacterium | reverse complement strand
GACCGGCATCGATGTGACCTACGGCAAAGTAGGCCTGACCCGGGCGTTGCCGCAGGGCTTCTCGGGGGGTGCCTTCTATTACGCCAGCGACGAACCGGATGCCTTCAAGGGTTTTCTCAGCCTGGCCAACGCGCACTCGGATTCCGACATCGCGAAAAATACCGTGGTCCTGACACTGGGCAAGACGTTCTGATCGCAGCCACCGCCGCGCTCGCGCTCAGGCGTCCAGGGTGCGCCGGAAACGCGTGAGCGCGATGGTGGCCACGGTGAGCAGGAACAGCGCCAGTGGCCAGACATGCGGCGCCACGTCGGCGAACTGCGCGCCCTTCAGCATGATGCCCCGCACGATCCGCAGGAAGTGAGTCAGCGGCAACAGCGAGCCGATGTGCTGGGCCCACTCCGGCATGCCGCGGAAGGGGAACATGAAACCCGAGAGCAGCATCGACGGCAGGAAGAAGAAAAACGTGAGCTGCATGGCCTGCATCTGTGTGCGTGCCAGCGTCGAGATCAGATAACCCAGCGTCGACACGCAGGCGATGAACAGCGCCAGCATCGCCCCCAGCAGCGCGTAAGAGCCCTGCATCGGGACCTCGAAAACCCAGTGCGCCACGCACAGGATGATCACCACCTGAACCGCACCCATGCCCGCGTAGGGCAGCACCTTGCCGAGCATCACCTCCAGCGGCGTGACCGGCAGCGCGAGCAGGTTCTCCATGGTGCCGCGCTCGACCTCGCGGGTGAGCGCCAGCGCCGGCATCATCACCATCGTCATCGTCAGTATCACGCCGAGCAGTCCGGGCACCGTGTTGTACTGGGAGATTCCTTCGGGGTTGTAGCTGCGGTGCGGCACCACCTCGAAGGGCGGTGCGCCGCCCGTCACACCGGCCACCGCGAGACGTTCATGGGCGAGCGCCGTTTCTGCCAGCCCCATTGCCGCGGCCAAGGCATTCGAGGCCGAGGCCGGATCGCTGGCGTCGGCCTCCAGCAGCACCTGCGGGCGTTCGTTGCGCAGCAGGCGGCGGGTGAAGTTCTCGGGGATCGTCACCACGAAAGCCACATCGCCGCGTGCGAGTTGCGCGTCGCCTTCGGCCTCGCTGGTGTTCACCGAGATCACCCGGAAATAACCCGAGTTGCCGAATGCGCTGACGATGGCCCGGGTGTAGGCGCTGTGGTCCTGCACGAACACCGCGGCGGGCAGGTGTTTGGGGTCGCTGTTGATGGCAAAGCCGAACATCACCAGCTCGACCAGCGGCACACCCACGATCATGCCGAAGGTGAGCCGGTCGCGCTTCAGCTGGATGAATTCCTTGATCAGCACGGCGTTGATGCGCCGCGCCGACAGTGCGCGCAGCCGCGCGATGAGGCGCGCCACCAGGCCCGTTTCAGCGCGCATCGACAACCCCGCGCTTGCGCCGCATCAGGTGGATGAAGACGTCCTCGAGGGTGGTTTCGCCTTCGGTCCAGCGCCATGCCGCGTTGTCGCGGAAGGGTGCAACGGCGCCCAACAGCGCGTTGCGGTCGGGGCCGGTCACATGCAGGGCTTCGCCGAACGGTGCGACCTGCCCCACCGCCGGCAGCCGTTCGAGCTGCGCGCGCAGTGCCGCCATGCCCTCGCCGCGCACCTCGAGCGTGGGGAGATCGGTCTGCGCCAGCAGTTCGGGGATCGTGCCGTCGGCCAGTATCTCGCCTTCCATGATGTAGACGATGCGGTGGCAACGCTCGGCCTCGTCCATGTAGTGCGTCGAGACCAGCACCGTCACGCCTTCGTCTGAGAGGGTGTGGATGGCGTCCCAGAACTCGCGCCGCGCCTGCGGGTCGACCCCGGCCGTGGGCTCATCGAGTAGCAGGAGTTTCGGCTGGTGCATCACGCAGGCGGCAAGTGCGAGGCGCTGTTTCCAGCCTCCCGAGAGCGAGCCGGCGAGCTGCTTGCGCCGCGCGTGCAGCCCGATGCGCGCCAGTGCTTCATCGACCTTCTGCCGCCGCGGGCGCAGGTCATAGAGACGCGCCACGAAATCGAGGTTCTCCTCGATGGTGAGATCCTCGTAGAACGAGAAGCGCTGGGTCATGTAGCCCGTCTGCCGCTTGATCTGTGCGGCGTCGCGGTTGATGTCGAAGCCGAGGCAGCTGCCCGTGGCGGCATCGGGATTCAGCAGCCCGCAGAGCATGCGGATGGTGGTGGTTTTGCCGCTGCCGTTGGGGCCCAGGAAACCCACGATCTCGCTCTGGCGCACGCGCAGGGAGATATTGTCGACCACCGTCTTGTCGCCAAAGCGTTTGGTGAGACCCGAGACGTCGATGACGTTCATGGGGCGCGGAGCGTGGCGAGCTCGATATCCACGATCTGCCCGGGCGAGAGCCTCATGGCCTCACCCAGCAGTTCGGCCTCCACCAGCACCACGAGCTTCTGCCGGCTCTCGACCGAGTAGATCACCGGCGGCGTGAATTCCGGGCCGCTCGCGATGAAGTTGACGCGCGCCTGCAGTCCGCTCGCGCAGCCATCGCAGCGCAGTGCAAGGGTCTGCCCGACATGCACGCCGGATTGCAGTTTCTGCGGCACGAAAAGCTTCAGCTTGCGATTGTCCGGGCGCAGCAGGGCCAGCACGGGCGCTGCCGGACCTGCGGTTTCCCCGGCGTAGCGGATGATTTCTTCGACGCGCCCGTCGGCGGGTGCGGTGATGGTGCGCTGTGCGAGCCGCCACTCGGCATCGCGAACCTCGGCTGCTGCGGCATCGACCACGCGTCGTGCGGCCTCGATTTCCTGCACGCGGGCGGCGATGCCGGCGACCTGCAGGTTGGCGTCGATCTCCTGCAGTCGGGCGGAGGCCATGTTGCGCGCGGTGCGCGCCTGGTCCAGCGCCGACTGACTTTGCACCTTGTGCTGCACCAGATCGCGCATGCGCGTGAGGTCGAGTTCGGCCTGCGCGAGATCGGCCTTGGCCGCGGCACGGTTGGCCTCGATGACCGCGATTTCCTCGGCACGCTTGCCGGTGGTGAGATTGCCCACGCGGGCGCTCGCCTCGGCATGGCGGGCCCTTGCCACCTCGAGCGCGAAACCCGCGTCGTCGGTTTCCAGCGTGGCCAGGGTGGCGCCGGCTTTTACCTGGTCGCCGCGGTGCACCCTGACCGTAGCGATACGACCGGCCTCGATGGGCGCGATGAACAATGACTCGCCCTCGATGTACCCGCTCAACGTGGTGGCCGCCACGCTGCAGAACATCTGCGCGATCAGCGTGAAACTGCAGATCCAGTCCGCCATTCCTGACCTCGGTATAAGCTGGGCTTTCGCGCCGGGATCCAGTCGCGTCCTGCGGCCGTCGATCCCTCAGGTTAGACCATTTCCGCCGGCCTGCCCGGGTAGCTCAGGCCGTCCGCAGCCGCAGCGCGTTCATCACCACCGACACCGACGACAGGCTCATCGCCAGTGCCGCCAGCATGGGGCCGGGCTGCAGGTGGAAGACAGGATAGAAAAGCCCCGCGGCCACGGGCACACCGAGCGCGTTGTACAGAAACGCAAAGGCAAGGTTCTGCCGCATATTGCGCACGGTGGCCCGCGCCAGCGTTCGCGCCCGTACGATCGCGCCGAGATCCCCTTTGACCAGCGTCACCTGCGCGTTCGAGATCGCCACGTCCGTACCGGTGCCCATAGCGATGCCCACATCGGCCGCGGCGAGTGCCGGCGCATCGTTGATGCCGTCGCCGGCCATGGCCACCCGCAGTCCTTCTGCCTTGAGACGCGAGATGAGCGTCACCTTGTCGGCGGGACGCAGCTCCGCATGAACTTCCCGCAGACCCAGCTGACGCGCCACCTCAGCCGCCGTGGCATGGTTGTCGCCACTGGCCACGATGATCCGCAGGCCTGCAGCCATGAGCGCGGCGAGCGCGGCGGGCGTGCTCGCCTTGATCGGGTCTGCCACTGCGATCATGCCCGCTGCCTTGCCATCTACGGCGAGGTACATCACGGTTGCCCCCCGCTCCTGCAAGCCTGCGGCGGCGTCTTCCAGCGGTTGCACATCCGCTCCTGCCTCCCGCATCAGCGCCGCGCTGCCAAGCAGGATTGCACGCCCTTCCACTTGCCCCCGCAGACCCTGACCCGGGAGGGCTTCGATATCGTGCGCCGCGGCGAGCGTGTGGCCGCGCGCGCGGGCCTCCTCGATGATCGGTCGGGCCAGCGGGTGTTCGCTCGCCTGCTCGATGCTCGCGGCGAGGCGCAGGGTGTCGGCATCGCTGCAGCCGTTCAGGCTGCTTAACGCGAGAAATGTAGGTTTTCCCACGGTAAGGGTGCCTGTCTTGTCGAGTACCAGCGTGTCCATGCCGGCGAGTCGTTCGATGGCTTCGGCGTCGCGAAAGAGCACGCCCGACTGCGCCGCGCGGCCTGTGGCCACCATGATCGACATCGGTGTAGCGAGCCCCAGCGCGCAGGGGCAGGCGATGATCAGCACCGCCACCCCGTTCAGCACGGCATAGGTCCACGAGGGCTCGGGGCCGAACACTCCCCACGCGAGGAAACTGGTCAGCGCGATCAGCATCACCAGCGGTACGAACACGCGTGCCACGCGGTCGGCAAGGCGCTGCATCGGTGCTCGTGACCGTCGCGCCTGCGCCACCAGCGCCACGATCTGTGCGAGCACCGTGTTCTCGCCCACCGCCAGGGCACGCATCACGAGTGCACCGCTGCCGTTGCGCGTGGCGCCTGTCAGGGGGTCGCCGGGTCCCTTGCCGATGGGCATGGACTCGCCGGTGATCATCGACTCATCGACACTCGAAT
>CAJADV010000289.1 GCA_903938575.1 uncultured Gammaproteobacteria bacterium | reverse complement strand
TACGCTTCCCGTGCGCATGGTGAGCCAGACCCCGTGTTTCCGCAGCGAGGCTGGCAGCTATGGCCGTGACCAGCGCGGCATGATCCGTCAGCACCAGTTTGAGAAGGTCGAGCTGGTGCAGCTGGTGAGACCCGAGGACTCCGATGCAGCCCTCGAGGAGCTCACCGGACACGCCGAGGCGGTCCTGCGCAAGCTGGAGCTGCCCTATCGCAAGGTGCTGCTGTGTGGCGGTGACATGGGTTTCGCCTCACGCAAGACCTACGACCTCGAGGTCTGGCTGCCGGGTCAGGGCTGTTACCGCGAGATCTCCTCGTGCTCCAGCATGGGTGATTTCCAGGCGCGTCGGATGCTGGCCCGTTTTCGCAATCCCGCCGGCGGCAAGCCGGAACTGCTGCACACACTGAACGGTTCGGGGCTCGCGGTGGGTCGTACTCTGGTCGCCGTACTCGAAAACGGACAGCAAGCCGACGGCAGCGTGGTGATTCCTGCGGCACTGCGTCCGTTCATCGGCGGCATCGACCGTCTGCTCGTCGCGGGTTGATCCGCGCATGGAGTTCCTGCCCGTCTTCCTGCGGCTGCGCGAGCGCGCCGTTCTGGTGGTCGGGGGCGGCAAGGTTGCGCTGCGCAAGAGTGAGCTGCTCGCACGCGCCGGGGCACGGCTCGAGGTGGTGGCTCCGCAGATCCTGCCAGCACTCGAAGAACTTGCGCTTGGCAGCGGCGGTAGCGTGATCCGTGAGCCCTTTCGTGCCGATCATCTCGACCAGCAGGTGCTCGTGCTGGTGGCAACCGGGATCGAGGCGGTGGATCTCGCGGTCCATGGCGCTGCGCGTGCGCGCCGTATTCCCGTGAATGTCGCGGACGTGCCTGCGCTCTGTGACTTCATCCTGCCGAGCATCCTCGACCGCTCGCCGCTGATTGCGGCCTTTTCCACCGGCGGCAATGCGCCGGTGCTGGCACGGCGTATCCGCGCCCAGCTAGAAACGCTGCTGCCCGCCGGCATTGGCCGTCTCGCGGGTTTTCTCGGCGAGCGACGTGGACGCATCCGCGAGCGGGTGCCGGATGCGGATCTGCGTCTGCGCGTGTGGGAGGAACTGGTCGATGGCCCGGTCGCCGAGCGTGTTATGGCCGGTGACGAGGAGGGCGCCGATGTGCTGCTGGAGCGTCAGCTCGAGACGCTGAAACCGGGCGGTGAAGTGTTTCTGGTCGGGGCAGGGCCGGGGGATCCTGATCTACTCACGTTCCGTGCGCTGCGATTGATGCAGAAGTGTGATGTGGTGCTCCACGATCGCCTGGTGAGCGAAGCCGTACTCGATCTGGTGCGACGTGATGCGGAGCGCATCTACGTTGGCAAGCGCCGCGGTGATCACGCGGTGCCGCAGCCCGATATCAACCAGCTTCTCGTTGATCTGGCACGTGAGGGCAAACGCGTGCTGCGACTGAAGGGTGGCGACCCGTTCATCTTCGGGCGCGGCGGCGAGGAGATCGAACATCTGGCCGCAGCAGGAATCCCTTTCCAGGTGGTGCCCGGTGTCAGCGCCGCCAACGGATGTGCTGCCTATGCGGGCATCCCGCTGACGCACCGCGATCACGCTCACTCGGTGCGCTTCGTGGCTGGTCATCTGCGCGGTGGCACGGTCGATCTCGACTGGTCGACGCTGGTTCAGCCACGCGAGACTCTGGTGTTCTATATGGGGCGTGTCGGCATGCCGCAGATCTGCGAGCGGCTGGTCGGTGCGGGTGCCGACCCGCTGACCCCGGTGGCGCTGGTGCAGCAGGGAACGCTGCCGGCGCAGCGCGTGCTTGTTTCCACGCTGCAGGATATGCCCGCGCTGCTCGCGCGCAGCGACGTTCACGGTCCCACCCTCACCATCGTGGGCAGCGTGGTGAGTCTCCACACGCGCCTGTCCTGGTTTCATCCTCCACGGAGTCCATCGCATGCCTGAGTTCGACTACGATCTGTTCGTGATCGGCGCCGGTTCCGGGGGCGTGCGCTGCGCACGCATGTCCGCCGCTGCTGGTGCCCGGGTCGCCATTGCCGAGGAACGCTACCTGGGCGGCACCTGCGTCAACGTCGGCTGTGTGCCGAAAAAACTGTTCGTTTATGCCGCGCATTACCACGAGGACTTCGCGGACGCTGCCGGCTTCGGCTGGGATGTCGGCATATCGCGCCTCGACTGGGCCCGGTTGCGCGACAACAAGACCCGCGAGATCACGCGCCTGAATGGCGTTTACCGCAATCTCCTCGAAGGGCGCGGTGTGCGGATTCTCGAGGGCCGCGCGCGCCTGCTCGATGCGCACACGGTGGAGGTGCTGGGCGAGCGACACACCGCGCGCCATATCCTGATCGCCACGGGCGCCTGGCCTTTCGTGCCCGAATTCCCGGGGCGCGAGCATGTGGTCACCTCGAACGAGATGTTCGACCTCGAGACGCTGCCGCGACGTGCGGTCGTGGTCGGTGGCGGCTACATCGCCGTGGAGTTCGCGGGGATCCTGAATGGTCTGGGCGTGCGCACGACGCTTGCATACCGGGGCTCGCAGCTGCTGCGCTACTTCGACGGCGACCTTGGCCGTGCGTTGGCCCTCGAGATGCCCCAGAAGGGCGTCTGCCTGCGGCTGGAGTCAGAGATCGTACGGATCGAAAAGCTGAGTGACGGGAGCCTTGAGCTTCATTTTGTCGACGGCGGCATCGAGCAGACGGATCTCGTGCTCTATGCCACCGGGCGCCGTCCCTGCACCGGACACATCGGGCTCGAGGAGTGCGGTGTTCGCCTGAGTGACACCGGCGCCATCGAGGTCGATGCCCACTACCAGAGCAGCGTGCCCTCGATCCACGCCATTGGCGATGTGATCGGCGGGCCGGAGCTCACGCCTCTCGCGCTGGCGCAGGGCATGGCGTTGTGTAGCACGCTGTTCCAGGAGCTGCCGAAGACCGTCTCGCTTGAGAACATACCGACCGCCGTATTCAGCCAGCCGAGTATCGGCACGGTCGGACTGAGCGAGGAGACCGCGCGCGAGCGCGGTGCCCGGGTGCAGATCTACAAATCCGGATTCCGCGCCATGAAGAACACGCTGAGCGGAAACCCCGAGCGCACGTTGATGAAGTTGGTGGTCGATGCCGACACGGACCGGGTGCTCGGGGTCCACATGATCGGGCCCGATGCGGGCGAAATTGTGCAGGGACTTGCGGTTGCTCTGCAGGCTGGCGCGACCAAGGCGGTCTTCGACGCCACACTGGGCATTCACCCGACCGCCGCGGAGGAGTTCGTCACCATGCGCGAGCCGGTCTCCTGAGACAGGCCGGCGGCTCAGTTAGCGCTGGCGGCTACTCGGTGGTTGAGCCGGATGGCGTCGAGCAGGATTCTTCCTGATTCGGCCAGCAGCGCGTCCTTGGCCGGGTCTTTTTTCTCTGGCTCGACCGCGTCGGCGGCGGCATCGGCAGCGTCTGCCTCGTCCTCGTCTGTGTCCTTGCCGTCGAGTTCGTCTATCGACTTCAGCAGCGGCTCGCCGCGTGCGGCACGCAGGGTGTTCTCGATGACGAGTTCCTCCTCGCTCTGCGTCTGGCGCTCCTGCTTGCGGATGCTCTCGCTCAGCGACAGTGTATTCACCTCGCTACGCTTGCGGGCAACCGCTATCTCGCTCTCCAGGTGCACGAACTCCGGGTCTGACTTCACCCGCGCCTCGTGCTGGCCGCGCAGCGCACCGAGGAGGCTGTCGTAGTCCTGGTACAGCCTGTGGCGTACGGGGGCGATGCGGTCCCAGGGGAGGGCATCGTGCAGGGCGCTCTCGCCGATCTCGTCGGTGTCGTAGAGACTGGGAAACTCGATGTCGGGCACCACGCCGCGATGCTGGGTGCTCTCACCCGAGATACGGTAGAACTTCGATTCGGTGAGTTTCAGCTGCCCGTGGTTCAGGTCGCTCAGCGACTGCACGGTGCCTTTGCCGAAAGACTGTGTTCCCACGATCAGGCCGCGCTGATAGTCCTGGATGGCGCCGGCGAATATCTCGGAGGCCGAGGCGCTCAGCCGGTTGATCAGCACCATCATCGGGCCGGAGTAGTAATAGTCGTCGCGGAATTTCTGCTTTCGCTCCACGCGCTCATTGCTGTGGCGGATCTGGACGGTGGGCCCGGACTCGATGAAGAGTCCGGTGAGCTGGTTGGCCTCCTCGAGCGAGCCGCCTCCGTTGTCACGGAGATCGATGATCACACCCTCGACTTTCTGCTGCTGCAGCCCTGCCAGCAACCGCGCCACATCGCGTGTGGTGCTGCGGAAATCCGGATCGCCACGCTGCATGGCCTCGAAATCGGCATAGAAGGCGGGTACGTCGATGATCCCGATACGGTGCTTTTCGCCACCGGTTTCGAGTTCCAGTACCTGGCTCTGCGCGGCCTGTTCCTCCAGCTTTACCTGCTCGCGCACGATGCTGATCGCCAGGCGCTGCTCGGCGGCACCACTGCCGCGCAGGACTTCAAGGCGCACGGTGCTGCCCTTGGGGCCGCGGATGAGATCGACCACGTCATCGAGGCGCCATCCCACTACGTCGACCAGTTCGGCCTTGTCCTGGCCCACGGCAACGATCTTGTCGGATGTGCGCAATTGCCCTTGCTTGGCGGCGGGCCCGGCGGGAACCAGGCGCGCGACCTGGGTGAACTCCTCATCGGCCTGCAGTACAGCGCCGATCCCCTCGAGGGACAGGCGCATGTTCATGTTGAAGTTCTCCGAACTCCGCGGCGAAAGATAATTAGTGTGCGGGTCGAAAAGCTCGGTGAAGGAGTTCATGTACAGCTGGTACACGTCCTCGCTGTTGACCTGCCGGATCCGGCGGAGCTGGTCCTTATAGCGTTTGGCGAGCAGTTTCTCGATATCGGGCATGGTTTTGCCCGCGAGACGCAGACTGAGCACGCTGGCCTTGATCTGCTGGTCCCACACAATGTCGGCGGCGGCCTGGTCGGCTGGCCAGTCGAGCTTGCTGCGGTCGATCAGCATGACCTCGTCCTTGCTGAAATCCATTTTCTTCAATCGCTCGGGCAGGCTGGTGTCGAGCTCTGCAAGGCGGCTCTCGAGGCGCTCGCGGTAGCGGCGGTAGAGGCGGAAACCGGCGTCGAGGTCTCCCGAGAGCAGGGCGTCATCGAGGTGCTGACGCAGGGGCTCGAACTCGGCGATATCGGATTTCAGCAGCACGCTGCGCGAGCCGTCGAGGTTGTCCAGATAGTTATCAAGCAGCCGTGATGAGAGCGAATCATCCACCGCGACCCGCGCGTAGTGGTGCCGGCCGAGTCGCTCGATAATGTCCAGCGTCGTCAGGCTCTGCGCCCGGTCGTATCCGAGCGGCGGCTCCGGTGCAAGCGCCAGCGCGGGTACCGCAACGAGGAGCTGGAAGAACGCCGGAAGGAAAAAACGACGCAGGGTGCGGGCGGTTTGATACATCTGATTGCGCGCTGTGCCGTTGACGATGACTTTGCACAGGATATTACTGATAATCCCGACGGCTTTCACCGCCGGCATGCGCTCGGACGGTGTGAATTCTCAACCTCTAATCGTCGGAGATAGCTTTCCATGCGTCTAGGACTGAACGTCGGTTACAGCGGCAAGCGCGCGATCGTCCCCGTCGATCTTGTGCGGCAGGCAGAGGCAGTGGGTTTTGATTCCGTCTGGGTCGCTGAGGCCTACGGCTCCGATGCCATCTCGATCGCCACCTGGTTGCTCGCCCAGACCACCCGTATCCGGGTGGGTACCGCGATCATGCAGATCCCGGCTCGCACACCGGCGAACGCCGCGATGACCGCCATGACGTTGTCGCAGATCTCCGGCAACCGTTTCCTGATCGGACTCGGCGCCTCCGGGCCGCAGGTGGTCGAGGGCTGGCATGGTGTGCCCTACGCCAAGCCGGTGACCCGCATGCGCGAGTACATCCAGATCATGCGGCTCATCATGCAGCGCGAGGGACCGGTCGAGTTCGACGGTGAGATCTACCAGCTGCCCTACCGCGGTCCGGGTTCTTCCGGCCTCGGCAAGCCGCTTAAAAGCATTCTTGAGGCCACCCCGGGAATTCCCATTTATTGCGCCAGTTTCACGCCCGCCGGCCTCGCGGCTGCCTCCGAGGTCGCCGATGGGGTGTTCCCGATCTGGATGTCGCCTGACAAGGTAGGACTCGTCGAGGAACACATCGCTCCCGGGCTCGCGGCTCGAACCGACGGCAAGAGCCGCTTCGACTTCGACGTGGCGCCGACCATCTCGGTGGTGGTGGGAGATGACCTCGATGCCTGCCGCCGGCCGGTCAAGGAAATGCTCGCGCTTTACGTGGGCGGCATGGGGGCCCGCGACAAGAACTTCTACAACCGCTACACCCGCCAGATGGGTTACGAAGACGCCGCCATCCAGATCCAGGACCTGTTCCTCGGTGGCCGCAAGGAAGAGGCGGTCGCCGCCGTGCCGGACGCGCTGGTCGACGAGGTTGCGCTGATCGGGCCGCTAGGGCGTATCCGCGAGCGTGCCGCGGGCTGGCGTGCCTTGGGTGCCGAGCGTCGCGTGGGAACGCTGATTCTGGGCATGCGACAGCCCGAGCATCTGGCTGCCGTGGCCGACATCCTCCTTGGCTGAGCCGCGGCGGATGCTCGCGCCCAGTCCCGATTTTTCGGGGATATCCGGTCCCGTCGTCACCATCGTGATGGACGGAATGGGGTGGCGGAGCGCGAGTGAGGGCAATGCCGTCAGTGCGGCCTTCAAGCCAACGCTCGATGGCCTTGCCGCCCATGCGCCGCAGGTCCTGCTGCGCGCCCATGGCACCGCGGTGGGCATGCCGAGCGACGACGACATGGGCAACTCCGAGGTTGGCCACAACGCGCTTGGCTCCGGCCAGGTCTATGCGCAGGGGGCCGCACTGGTGGGGGATGCCATCGCCAACGGTAGCCTTTTTGCGGGCGCAGCCTGGCAAGAGATTACGGCCAATGCCTGCAGGGCAGGGGCCACCTTGCACTTCATCGGCTTGCTCTCCGACGGCAATGTGCACTCGCACGAGGCGCATCTGCACGCGCTGCTACAGGCTGCCTGCGAGGCGGGTGTGCGGCGCATTCGCGTTCACGTTCTGCTCGACGGTCGCGACGTGCCCGAGACCTCGGCGCTCGAGTTCCTGCTCCCCCTCGAGGTCCTCCTGCAGTCGCTCGCCGCCGCAGGCTGCGATGCCCGCGTTGCGAGCGGTGGTGGGCGCATGCGCATCACCATGGATCGTTACGAGGCCGACTGGGGCATGGTCGAGCGCGGTTGGGCTGCGCATGTGCACGGCGAGGGCCGACGCTTTGGCAGTGCAGCCGAGGCGGTGACGTGTTTCCGCGCTGAGCAGCCCGGTTTCCGCGACCAGAAGCTGCCCGCCTTTGTGGTAGCCGTGGTGTAGGGGCCGGTCGGCCTGATCGAGGACGGCGATTCCGTTGTGCTGTTCAACTTCCGCGGCGACCGCGCGATCGAGATCACGCGGGCCTTCGAGGATCCCGCCCTGCAGGCATTCGACCGTGGCCGCAGGCCGCAGGTCGTGTATGCCGGGATGCTGCAGTACGACGGTGACCTCAGATTGCCCGCGCGCTTCCTCGTGGTGCCACCTTGCATACGCGACACCATGAGCGAATACCTGTCCGTAGCGGGGGTGTCACAGCTCGCGATCTCGGAGACCCAGAAATTCGGGCATGTCACCTATTTCTGGAATGGCAACCGCAGCAGCCGCTTCGACGATCGTCTGGAGCGCTGGGTTGAAATTCCCTCCGATCGGGTAGCCTTCGAGGAGCGGCCCTGGATGAAGGCCGCGGAGATCACCGATGCGTTGATCAGCGAGTTGCGCTCGGGGCGTTTCCGCTGCGCCCGCGTGAATTACGCCAATGGCGATATGGTCGGGCACACGGGGAATTTCGCCGCCGCGGTGATGGCCGTTGAGGCAGTCGATCTCGCGCTTGCTCGGCTGTTGCCGGCCATCGATGCATTAGGAGGGGTTGCACTGATCACCGCCGATCATGGCAACGCCGAGGAAATGTTCGAACTGGACGTCGAGACCGGCGTGCCGGCGCTTACGCCGGAGGGGCGTATCCGCGCCAAGACCAGTCACACGTTGAATCCCGTGCCGCTCTATTTACACGACCGTGTCTCGGGTGGGCGTCTGGGGCTGCGTCAGGACCCGGACGCAGGCCTTGCCAATGTCGCGGCGACCACCCTGCATCTGCTTGGCTTCAGCGCACCGTCGATGTGGCGGCGCAGCCTGCTGACGGTGCGCGCCTAGTATCCGGCCGGCTCAGGGCGCCCGGTTTGTAGCCTCGCGGCGCCACCGCCACACCACGGCGGCCCCCCAGGCAAGTGCGGCACACATGATCAGGAGTCCCACACCGAAGCTCGTGCGCGCCAGCGCATAACAGGCGGGTACGGCGTCCAGTTGCGTCAGCAGATTGCCCCAGTCGTGGCTCTCCTCCCCGCCACCACCGACCAGCGGCAGCACGCGGTATTCGGCGTCGCGTATGTAAGGCGCCACATCCACCAGGTTCTGGCCGCACCACCACAGCGCTGCAGCTGCGGCGATGTTGTCCTGTTTCCAGCCGGCAAAATACCCCGCAAGCAACAGTGGCAGCGCGACCTGGAACAGGCTGCCGCCGAGGATCATCATGAACCGTCCGAAGGGGCGGAAGAACACATGACCGAACTCGTGGAAGGCGAGGTTGGCGTTATGGAGGAAGGAGCCGCCGATTACTTCCCAGTCGATGCCGTGGGCGGCAAACCAGAGCGTCCACAATCCAAGCGCCACGAGCAGCACGGCGCGCCAGATCATCACTGTCTCGTCGGCGCCTTCCGGCGGCAGCAGCAGCTGCTCGCGCAGCCGTGGCAGCAAGTCGACTGTCTCTGTCTCTGTGTCTGTCTCGACCGCGATCGCGTCGGGCTTCGGGGACTGTGTGTAAGGGCCTGCGGTGTTGCGCGCGAGCCACTTGGCATAGGCGATTCCGCAGCCGGGACACACCCCCTCGTGCGTGGCGCTGTCGTTATTGCTGCGACGATGCCGGCAGCGCGGGCAGACCGGGATGTTCATTGTGAGTTTCAGGTGAGACGACGCAGGATCGGGACAGGCAGCACTTGCATGAGCCGCCCCAGGACCATCCAGGGCCAGCGCGGCACCGTGGCGCATGCCACACGGCGCTCGATCAGGTCTGCCATGACGCGCGCTGCCACATCCGCGCCGACCACGAAGGGGCGCGAGGTGTTGGCGCGGTTCATTGGCGTGTCGATGTAGCCGGGGGCCAGTTCGGTCACCGTGATACCCGCCCCGGCATGCTCCATCCGCGTGGCTTGCAGGTAGCGGTGCAGGCCTGCCTTGGTGGCGCTGTAAATGCCGAGCCGGGCGAGTCCCCGGTAGCGGGCCATCGAGCTTATGCCCACGACATGCCCGCCGCGACCGCGCCGCAGGAAAATCGCGACCGCGGCGTCCACCGTGGCACACGCGCCTATCAGATTCACCTCGATCATCTCGCGCATCTGCTCGATCTGTCCTGTGCCGGCAGCAAACATATGCGCCACTCCCGCATTGGCGATCACCAGGTCAAGCCCCCCGAGCGCGGCATCGGCCTCTTCGAGCGCCGGTGCAATGGTCGCGCTGTCGCGCACGTCCAGGCCGAGTGCTATCACCTCGGGAGAGCCGAGGCTGCGGAGCTCGGCACGGAATTCCGCCAAGGCCGGGGCGCGGCGCGCAGCGAGCGCGATTTTCCATCCGCGTCTGGCGTATTCGCGTGCCAGTGCCTCGCCTATGCCGCTCGATGCCCCGGTTATCAGGACGGCTTGTGTCATCGGTGAGTCCCTGGAATCCAGTGTCAGCAGTCAGGCGACGATTGTGTTGTCATGGCCCATGAGCCGGCAAGCGAAAGGCCCCGCTCCCGCTAGCCTCCGGGCCCCGCGTGGCTCCCGAGGCGATCACCCGGGCAACGGCAGCATCGGCCCCCATCACAGGGGGGGCCGGGGAGGCGGGCAACTGTCAGGTCTGATTCCCCGGCTCATGGCCCGCGTTCGGCATTGCGTGACAGGCACAGAGAGCCCCTGTTTTGGCTCCGGTTTTTTAGTTGACCGGCTTACTAGGGTATTGGCTATACTGCTTGGCATACCCCTCGCCACCAGGGCGCAGATACCCATGCAACTCACCACTCGCGGGCGCTATGCCGTGACGGCCATGCTCGATCTTGCCCTGCATGCAGGATCCCGCCCGCTGCGTCTCGCGGATATCGCTGCCCGGCAGGAACTGTCCCTGTCCTATCTCGAGCAGTTGTTTGCCTGCCTGCGACGCGGAGGCCTGGTTGCCAGCGCACGTGGCCCTGGTGGGGGTTATCGGCTGGGCAGGGCGCTCGGCGAGATCAATGTCGGGCAGATCATCGAGGCGGTTAACGAGCGCATCGACGTGACCCGCTGTGATGGTCGCGGCGACTGCCAGCATGGCGACACCTGCCTCACGCACCACCTGTGGAGTGATCTAAGCGATAACCTGCAGCATTTTCTTTCCGGGATAACGCTTGCCCACCTGCTGCAGCGCCATGACGACAGGGCCCGTGCCGCAGTGCTCGCGGCCGAAGCCAGCGCGGCCTGAGGAGATCAGCCCATGAGCGAACAGATTCAAAAGCTTATCCGCAAGGATTATGAGGCCGGTTTCATTACCGCCATCGAATCCGAGACCATTCCACCCGGGCTTGACGAGGACGTGGTGCGGCTCATCTCCTCCAAGAAAGGCGAGCCTGATTGGCTGCTCGAGTGGCGCCTGAAGGCCTACAAGGCCTGGCGTGGCATGCCTGAGCCCGGCTGGGCCCATGTGAATTTCCCGCCGGTGGATTTTGGTGCGCTGTCCTACTACTCAGCTCCCAAGAGCATGCAGGACGGCCCCAAAAGCCTCGAGGAGGTGGACCCGGAACTGCTGAGAACCTACGAGAAGCTCGGCATCCCGCTGCACGAGCGGGCGCGACTGGCGGGTGTTGCGGTCGATGCGGTGTTCGACTCGGTCTCGGTCGTCACCACCTTCAAGGGCAAGCTGGCCGAGGCGGGCGTGATTTTTTGCCCCATTTCCGAGGCCGTGCACTCACACCCGGAGCTGATCAAGAAGTACATGGGCAGCGTGGTGCCACAACGCGACAACTTCTATGCGGCGCTCAATTCGGCCGTGTTCAGCGATGGTTCGTTTGTGTACATCCCGAAGGGCGTGCGCTGCCCGATGGAGCTCTCGACCTACTTCCGCATCAATGAGGCAAAGACGGGGCAGTTCGAGCGCACGCTCATCATTGCGGATGAAGGCAGCCATGTGAGCTATCTCGAAGGCTGCACGGCCCCGATGCGTGACGAAAACCAGCTGCACGCCGCGGTGGTGGAACTGGTCGCCCTGAAGGGTGCCCGCATCAAGTATTCGACGGTGCAGAACTGGTACCCGGGCGACAAGGACGGCAAGGGCGGCATTTACAATTTCGTCACCAAGCGCGGTGTCTGCCACGATGATGCGCACATCTCGTGGACACAGGTCGAGACCGGCTCTGCCATCACCTGGAAGTATCCTTCCGTCGTGCTGCGGGGCGACAACTCCGTCGGTGAGTTCTATTCGGTCGCGCTCACCAACAACATGCAGCAGGCCGACACCGGCACCAAGATGATCCACATGGGGCGCAACACCCGCTCGACTATCGTGTCGAAGGGCATTTCTGCAGGACGCTCAAGCAATGCCTACCGCGGTCTGGTGCGGATCAATCCGGGCGCGGATGGCGCGCGTAACCATACCCAGTGCGACTCCCTGTTGATTGGGGATGCCTGTGCCGCCCACACCTTCCCCTATATCGAAAGCCGCAACAGTTCGGCAGTGGTCGAGCACGAAGCCACCACCTCCAAGGTGAGCGAGGATCAGCTGTTCCTCTGCCGCCAGCGCGGGCTGGATGCGGAGAAGGCCGTCTCGATGATCGTGAACGGCTTCTGTCGTGAAGTGTTCAAGGAACTCCCGATGGAGTTTGCCGTGGAAGCGGGAAAGCTGCTCGAGGTGAGCCTCGAGGGCTCGGTAGGTTGATAGAGGTGCGCCTCCCGCGCGAGCGGGATGGCGCTTCGATGATCATTGATGAGTTCTGAACGCATGCTGTCGATACGAAATCTGTGCGCGCAAATCGGTGAGAAGCAGATCCTTCACGGCGTCGATCTGGAGGTGAAGCCGGGCGAAGTGCACGCCATCATGGGCCCCAACGGTTCTGGCAAGAGCACGCTCGGTTACGTGCTGTCGGGCCGCGAGGGCTACGAGGTGTCCGGGGGCGAGGTGAGCTTTCGCGGCAAGGACCTGCTCGAGATGAACACCGAGCAGCGCGCCCGGGAAGGGCTGTTTCTCGCTTTCCAGTACCCGGTGGAAATTCCGGGCGTGAGCAATATGGAATTTCTCAAGGCAGCGGTCGATGCGGCCCGCCTGCACCGTGGCCAACCGGCACTCGATGCCGTGCGCTTCATGAAGCTCGCGCGGGAGAAGTGCGGCACGGTCAGCCTGAGCCCGGACTTCTTGAAGCGCGGTGTTAACGAAGGCTTCTCGGGCGGCGAGAAGAAACGCAACGAGATCCTTCAGATGATGCTCTTGGAGCCGAGCCTCGCCGTTCTCGACGAGACCGACTCGGGCCTCGATATCGACGCCCTGCAGGTGGTTGCCGCGGGCGTGAACAGCATGCGCGCACCCGATCGCGCGTTTATCGTTGTCACTCACTACCAGAGACTGCTCGATTACATCGTGCCGGACTTCGTGCATGTGCTGGCCGGTGGCCGGATCGTGCGCTCGGGCGGACGCGAGCTTGCCCTCGAACTCGAGGAAAAAGGCTACGCCTGGATCGAGCGCGAGGTCGCCTGATGGGTGGCTTTGACCGACAGGGAGCCGCAGCACTCTACGGCACGGCCGGCGGGACCCCTTGGCTTGCGGAGGCGAGGAGCGCTGCCCGTGCGGCATGGCTGGTCAGCGCCTGGCCTACCCGCAAGACCGAGGAGTGGAAGTACACCTCGCTGGAGGCACTCGACAACGGTGCCTGGCTCCAGGTGCCTCCAACCGGAACGCAGGCGCTCGACGATGCCCGAATCGCCGGTCTGGACGCCGACTACCTGGTGTTCCGCAATGGCCGTTTCGATCCGCAGGCATCGCAGTTCCAGGGTGGCCCTGGCATTACTCTGAGTCGCCTTGCCGAGGCACCGGAAGACCTCCGCGCGCGCTTCGGTACGCTGGCCGCAGGCTCTGGAAATCCCTTCGCCGCGCTTGCCGGCTGCTGGACCGAGGACGGCGTGGTGCTGCATCTTGCCGCTGGAGCCCGGGCGCCGCGGCCGGTGTGTGTGGTGCATCTCGGTGGACCGGAGGCCGCGGGTTGCGCCTGGGCGCAGCGCCTGCTGGTGGTTGCAGGTCCGCAGTCTTCGCTCTCGCTGATCGAGTATTTCCCCGCTGGCGCTGCGGCTTTTGTGACGGGTCTCACCGAAATCGAGCTGCAGCGCGAGGCGCAGATCCACCATGTGCGCCTGCAACTCGAGGCCGAGGACGCCTTGCATGTGGGCGGCGTCCACATCGAGCTGCAACAGAGCGCGGTCTATAAGGGCTTCGTGCTGGCGACCGGGTCTAGATTGAAGCGACTCGACATGCGACTGCGCCATCGCGGCGCGGGTGCAGAGGCCACGCTCGATGCGGTCTATCTCGCCCGCCGCAGCCAACTGGTCGACCTGCATACCGCCGTTTTCCATGAGGCGCCGCATTGCACCACCCGGGAGGTCTGCCGCGGCATCGTCGACGACGAGGCGCGAGCTGTGTTCAACGGCCGCATCGTGATTCGTCCTGGTGCGCAAAAAACCAGTGCGGACCTGTCGAACCGTAATCTGCTGTTCAGCGACCGTGCCGAAGTCGACACCAAGCCTGAATTAGAGATCTATGCCGATGACGTCAAGTGTTCCCACGGCGCCACCGTCAGCCGCATCGATGAAAAAAGCCTGTATTACCTGCGTTCGCGCGGGATCGGGCGACTCGATGCC
>CAJADV010000288.1 GCA_903938575.1 uncultured Gammaproteobacteria bacterium | reverse complement strand
GGTGTGGTGCCAAGGCCAAGGCCGCCGTCGACGTCGAGTTGCGCCCCGGTCGTCCACTCGGCCCGGATCAGGTACTCGATGCCTTCGGCGATCTCCTCCTCGGTGCCGATGCGCCCCAGCGGATGCAGCGGCGCCATTGACTGCAGGCGCTGCAGGGCCGCTGCGTCATCGGCGAGTCCGGCACGCTGGTTGATCTCGGTGAACACGGCGCCCGGCGCCACGCAGTTCACGCGCACGCCGCGCGGTCCGAGTTCGGCCGCGAGCACGCGGGTCAGCGTCTCGACTGCGCCCTTGGTGGCCGCATAGGGCGATGCGCCCGGAAAAGCCCGTCGGTTGTGCACCGAGCCGATGAAGATCACCGCACCCCGTCGCGCCGAGAGGTGCTCCGCCGCGAGCCCGGTCATCATCATCGCGGCCACCACATTGGTGTGGAAGACTTCGAGCAGGCGTTGTTCGTCGAGTGCGTCGATGGTGCCGCGGTACATGTTCCCGGCGTTGTTGATCAGTGCGTCCAACCCGCCACCGTGCGCCACGGCCGCATCGACCAGACGTGCGCGGTCCGGCGCGCTGGTGATGTCGGCACGCACCGCGAGACAGGCCTCGCCGATGCTTGCCGCGACCGCGCTGATTTTTTCCTCGCGCCGGCCGCAGATGGTCACGCGCGCGCCGAGTGCCGCGTAGCGCCGTGCCATGCCGGCGCCGAGCCCCGAGCCGCCGCCGGTGATCAGGATGGACATGCCGCGGATATCTTTCATGGGGAACTGGTTCCGGTGGGGGCGAGCAGCCAGAGCGCTGCCTGCTGCAGGAGGCGTCGGTGGGTCGGTTCTTGCAGCGAGGAGGCGGTGTGCCCCAGCGCGTCATAGACCACCCGGCCCGCGCCGTAGTCGCGAGCCCACAGCATGGGCTGGGGCGCGGCGTTCGCGGTCATGCGGGCCGAGAGCAGGGGGTGCAGGGTGGTGGTGGCCTCGAGGTCATGGAACATCTCGTCCTCGACCTCGAAGTCCGTGATGCCGGCGCAGATCGGGTGCGCGGCATCTTCTACGTGCACCCGCAGCGGCTGCGGCTGCGGGTGGAACGACTGGCCCCAGCGCCAGCGCGCTCCCAGCACGTCGCCCCAGCCGGGCCAGTCGTCAAAGCAGATGCATGCCGTGTGCAGCCCGAGCAAGGCGCCGCCGCGGGCCACGAAGTCCTCGAGCGCGGCGCGCCCGGCCGCCGAGACTGAGATCGCGTGTTCGGCGCGGAATGGCGTGTATTTCTCGTGATCGAGCATGCGCCAGCGCAGCGCATAGACCGTCAGCATGTCGAAGTCGCCGCTGCCGAGCCGCGCGAATGCCGCCTCGACATCGGTCTCGAGTTCCGAGCGGATGCCGCATTCAGCAAGGCTCGCGGCAAGTGCGGCGGCACCCTCGGCAAAGGGGTGATAGATGCCGCCGTGCAGGATCAGGTTCTGCGGCATGGGCTCAGACGCGCGGCAGGTTGGCGATCACGGAGTTGATTACGCCGCCGTCGATCGCGATGTTCTGACCGGTGATGTAACCGGCGGCATCCGAGGCCAGCCAGAGGATCGCCTCGGCCACGTCATCGCAGGTGCCAAGGCGCTTCAGCGGTACCGCGCCGCCGCGGATGCGCCGCACCTCGGGGTTGGCGTAGATCGGGGTCGACATGCCGCCGTCGATGAAACCCGGTGCCACGCAGTTCACGCGGATGCCGTACTGCGCCCACTCGATCGACATCTGCTCGGTAAGACGGATCACGCCGGCCTTGGACGCCGGGTAGGAGCCGATGCCGGTGCCGGGGTTGATGGCGTTGATCGAGGCGAGGTTCACGATGCTGCCGCCGCCGTGCTCGCGCATGCGCAGTGCCGCCGCCCGCGCCACGATAAAGGTGCCCGTCAGGTTGATGTCCAGCGCGAGCTTCCAGTCTTCCAGGGTGTGATCCATGAGCGAGGCAAAGCGCACGATGCCGGCGTTGTTCACCACCACGCTGGGCGCTTCGCCGAACTGATCGAGGGCCGCCTCTACGGCATCGGGGTCGCGCACATCGCCACAGAGGGCGACAGCGTTGGGCAGGGATTGCGCCACGCGCGCGGCGCCTTCGGCATTCACGTCCATTACGCCAACGCGGTAGCCGCGTGAGGCGGCCATGCGGGCGACGCTTTCGCCGATGCCGGCGGCAGCGCCGGTAACCAGTACGGATTTCATGGTGGGTCCTTGTGTAACGTTGAGAACGGATCAGCGTGGATCGAGCAGCACCGGGTAGCGTCCCCAGTTGGGGCGCTGGGTGCTGGTGTCGGGAAGCGGCGGATTCGCGGGGTCGCGGCGCGCGCCATGGCGCAGCAGCGATTCGACGAACAGCATCACGATGCCGTACTGGTGGTCATCGGCACGGGTGTCTGCGCGTGGCACCACGCCGCCGTCCAGATCGCGCCCCATGCAGGCATGCATGCCGAAACCGAAGGTGAGGCCGAAGGGCCATACGCCGGCGGGAATGCTGCGATAGGGGTTGAATTCTCCGGCGTCGGCGCCGAAAACCGCGCTCTCGCGATTGGCTGCGTGGATGTCGGCGATGACGTCATCGCCGGCGTCTACCGCGGTTTGCGTGCCGATCTGCGTGGGGCATCCGGCGCGGCGGCGTGCCACCGGGCTTGCCGGGTGCAGGCGCAGGCTCTCGTGCACAAAACGCTGCAGCAGCAGGCGATCCTCGAGCAGTTGCGCACGGCTGCCGGGGTGGGCCTCGCACCAGTCGAGGATGTGGTGCATCGCATGGACGGTGGAGTTGGCGGTGCTGTGGGCGCCGGCCTGCATGTAGAACGCGATTTCCCGCCGGAGTATCTCGGGGCTGAGCTCCAGTTCGGCGTAGCTGCGCAGGAGCACGGTGAGCACGTCGCGCGGGAGTTCGTCCTCGGGGATTTCGCCGGCGGCGAAACGCGCCAGTGCGGCCTCGCGGCGCGCCTTCGAGGGAGCAAGGAATCGCGCGTCGAACTCCTCGAGCGCTGCGCCCGCTGCGGCGATGACCTCGGCGTGATCCCGCTTGGAGTGAAACAGCGTGGCCGCCTCGCTGAAGCGCTTGACGCAGTGCAGCAGGGCCGCGGTTTCGGCGGGCGATTGCTCGGGGCGGTCGATGCCGGCGAAATCCGCCGTGAGGTTCAGCGTCACGCGGTAGCCGCAATCGATCAGGTCGGCCCCGCCCTGCGCGAGGAAGGGTTCGAGGGTGCGCGAGAGCGTGGCGGGGAATACGTCGCGCTCGTAGTAGCGGAAGTAACCGCGCCCGAAGACTTTGAACGAGGCCGTGCGGCGGCGGTGGTGCTCGGCGCCGTGCAGGGTGAGCAGCACATCATCCATGATGATGGCGCCCGCCGTGTACATCGACTGCTCGAGGTCGGTGTTGCGCAGCGCGTCCTGCACGCCGCGGAAACTCTGGAACAGGTGCTCGCTCATGCAGGCACACCTCCCGTTCCCGGCGGTGGCGCGAGCAGCAGCGGGTAGTGTTCCCAGGTCTCGCGCTCGATCTTGCGGTCGAGCCGTGGTTCCCGCTCCGGATCCCGCCGGGCGCCGGCCACGAGCAGCCGGTGCGCGATGGTGGCCACGGTGCCGATCTGGTGATTGTCGGCTGCCGGGGGCTGTTCGCCGCGGAGCACGGTGCCGGCGGCAAGCGCCTTGCCGAGGCAGGCGTGCGCGCCGGAGCCGAAGGTGATGCCGTGCGGAAACACCGACGCCGGCAGCGGGCGCAGCGGATTGAATTCAGCGGCGTCCGCGCCAAAGACCTCTGTGTCCCGGTTCGCCTGCCGCAGGTCGATGATCACGGTGTCGCCGGCGGCCGCCGTGCTGCCATCCGGCAGCACCATCGTGGCCAGTGCGCGGCGGCGTGCGACGGGGCTCGACGGGTGCAGTCTGAAGCTCTCGTGCGCGAAACGCTGCACGCGCAGCGGATCGGCCTCGAGCAGCGCGCGCTCGCCCGGATGGGCCTCGCACCATTCGAGCAGGTGATGCACGAGGTGGCCTAGCGAATGCACCGAGGTGTGCGCACCGGCGAGGAAGAAAAACGCGACCTCGTTGCGCAGCACCTCGGCGGCGAGTTCGAGATCGTCCTCGTTGCGCAGCAGGATGGTCAGGATGTCGCGTGGGAGTTCGTCTTCGGCGATTTCGCCGGCGCGCAGCCGCTCGAGCGCCGCGCGGCGGCGTTGCACGGAGGGCAGGAAGAACTCCCGCTCGAAGAACGCGAGTTGTTCGCGGATTTCCTGCCGCACCGGCTCGGGATCGCCCTTCAGCTGACCGAGCGTGGCGGCCTTGCCGAACACCCGGATCATGTGCAGCAGATCATCGCTTTCCTGATCGCTGAAGCGCTGGCGGTCGATGCCGGCAAAGGCGATGGCGAGGTGAATCATCACGCGGTAGCCGAACTCGACCAGTTCAAGTCTGCCTGCCGCGGCGACGGGCGCGAGGGTCTCCGAGAGCAGCCCCGGCAGTACCTGCTCCTCGTAATAGCGCAGAAAATCGCGCTTGAAGATGCGCATTTCCAGCAGCCGGCGCGCGCGGTGCTCCTCGCCGTGGAGCGTGACCAGCGTCTGCTCCATCAGCACCTTGCGGCCTTCGTCGTAGAGCGACTGTATGAGATCGGGCAGCGTGAGTGCCTTTTCGACGTCAGCGTAGCGCCGCATGTGATGGCTGCTCATCGCGGGGCTCTCAGTCATGCCCGTGGGCCATGTCCCAGGTGAGCGCACGCTCGGCAAACTGGCCGACGCGCCAGCCGCCTATCGCAGCGCGTGGGCGCGGTGGTTCGCGTGACACGGCCCGGCCACCGACGAAAATATGCGCGAGGCGGCGTTTGTCGCCGAGGATGCGGATATCCGCAAGCGGGTCGCCGTCGATCACCAGGAGGTCCGCTTGCATGCCGGTTTTCACCGCGCCGGTCTTGCCGTACATCTTGAGCGCGCGTGCGGCCTCGCTGGTGCCGCAGCGGATTGCCTCCAGCGGCGAGAGCCCGAATTCCTCGACAAAAAGCTGCAATTCGCGGTAGTGCCACTCGCCGTAGGGCGTCAGTGCAAAGCCGCTCTCGCTGCCGCAGAGCAGCGGCACGCCCGCGTCCCAGGCGCGGCGCAGCATCACCGCGCTTTCCTCGATTTCGCGGCGGAAGATCGCGCGCAGCTCGGGCGCGGCGTTCACCAGTTCCCCGTGGTCGGCGAGGTTCGCCTGGAAGGTGAGCGAGGGCACGATCGGCGTGCCGTGCTTTACCAGCGCGTCGAGCGACTCGTCGTTCATGTAGGTGGCGTGCAGGATGAGATCGAAACCGGCGCGTGCGGCATCGCGCGTGCTGGTGGCGTTGCGGCAGTGGCCCACCACCGGGATGCCCAGTTGGTGCGCGGTATCCACCACGAGGCGCAATTCCTCCAGCGACCAGACCTGGATCTCGCCTGCCTCGGCCTGGCGCGGGATGATCCCGGTCACGTGCACCTTGATCCAGTCGACGCCGTATTTGATCTGGCGGCGCACCTCGGCCACGATCTCGTCGCGCGATCCCACGACCACGCCGTAGCCGCGGGTACCGGTATCGGGCAGCAGGCGGCCTGCCGTGCCACCCACGCCGGTCAGCATCACGTAGCCGCCGGTGCTCATGCGCGGTCCTTCGATCACGTTTGCTTCGATGGCGTCGCGCAGATCCACACCGAGATCGAAGATGCAGTCGGCGTCGAGGAAACCCGTCACCCCCGCCTGCAATACCTTGCGTGCGTTGTAGCCCGCAATGATGGCCGCAAGACCGGGCCTGCGGTGGAAGAACAGCTCGTCGTTGCTGTGGGGTTCGTCGAAGGTGATGTGGCAGTGCGCATCGATCATGCCCGGCATGATCGACTTTCCAGTGGCGTCGATGCGTTGCAGGGTGGTGTCGGCGAGCGTGGTCTCGTCGATCATGCCCACCTGCAGGATGCCGCTCGCGTCGAACAGCACCGAGCCCTTGACCGGCGGGTTGCCGAGGCCGTCGATGATGCTTCCGTTCTCGAGCAGGGTGCGCTGCGTCGTCATGGCGCGGTTTTCCGATGGCCGTTTACTGTGTGCAGCAGCATAAGAGCGCCGCATATCAGGGGCCAGATGATTTCGCGTCCTGGTGTGCCGTTGTAGCCGGTGCAAACGGATGTCTTTCCGCCCGCAAGGCAGGTAGGACAGCCGTTCTGCCGGCGGGGGTGAATTGGGGGGAATCCGCGGCGCCCGCCTCAGTTGCTGCTGCGCTGCCCCGAACTGAAATCGGGATATCGCCCGAGTCCGAGTACGGTTGCCGCACCCAGCGCGAACAGCAGTGCGGCGCCGAGAAACGCCGTGTCGTAGCTGCCGCTGCGATCGCGCACCGTGGCAAACAATGCCGGTGCCACGCCGGAGCACAGCGCGAGCGCGGCATAGAGCACCGCATAGATCCTGCCGTAGTGACGCACCCCGAAATAGCTCGCGGTGAGGTAGGACATCAGGTCGAGTTCGGCGCCGGCGCCGAAGCCGAGCAGCACTACGGCGAGCGTTTGCATCGCCGGTGAGCGGGTGTCGGCGAGGATCAGACACCCGGCCATCGGCAGCAGCAGGGAGCAGAAGGCCACCGCTGGCGCCCAGAAGCGGTCAACCAGCAGGCCGACCACGATGCGCGCCGCCACGATCGCCGCACCCATGAGGCCGAGCAGCAGGGCCGCGCGGCCCACCGGGAGCCCCTTGTCGGTCAGGGCCGGAATGAGGTTCGGTCCGATACCGGAGATTGCCAGGTAGGCAAACAGGATCGACAGCAGCAGGATCCAGAAATGCTGCCCGCGGAGAGCCTCTCGCGGGCTGAGACCGTGCTGCGGCGGTTCGACTGTCACGCTGGCAGGCGCTGAGGATTCGTCGCGGCAGCCCCACCACACCAGCGGGGCGGCGAAGAGTATCGGCAGCAGTCCCAGCGCCACATAGGCGCTGCGCCAACCGAAGGATTCGACGAACCAGAGCGTGAAGCGCGGGGCGATCATGGCGCAGATGCCGGTGCCCGAGAGCGCAAGCCCCAGCGCAAGCCCCCGCCTGTGGTGGAATTTCGCCGCCAGTGCGCGCGTCCACGTGATCGGCGTGGTGCCCGCGCCCAGCACGGCCATGCAGGCGTAGGCGCTGTAGAACATCCACAGGCTCCCATCCATCGCAGCGGCCATAAAGAATCCCAGTCCGAGCCCGAGCAGTCCGGGCAGCGCGACGCGCCGCACGCCGTAGCGATCGACCAGCCAGCCCACCACGGGGCCGGTCAGGGCGCCCAGCGTGGCACTGAAGAGGATTGCCCACTGGAACTGGGCGTGCGTCCAGCCGAACTCGGCGGTGACGGGTTGCAGCAGCACGCCGATGCTGTAGTAGGGCAGCACCACGGAACTGCAGCTCACGCCCGCGGTGGCGGCGGCCAGGAGCCGCCAGTGCCGCGCGAACTCGCTCTGGCCCGGTGGATTGCTGCTGGATACCGCTGGGTAGGACATATATTCTTGCTGCGCCGAAAACAGAAGCAGAGTGTCCTTTATATGGACGATATAAGTAACGATTCAGCCTTCGCAGTGATTGCAGAAGGCCAGCGCCCGCCGCTGCGTCTGGATGCGCTGGACATCGCCATTCTGCGCGTCCTGCAGGATCGCGCCAACAGCTCCATCGCAGACATTTCGGCCATCGTGGGCCTGTCCCATACCCCCTGCTGGAAACGCGTGCGGCGGCTCCACGAGGCGCGGGTCATAACCGGGCAGGTGT
>CAJADV010000287.1 GCA_903938575.1 uncultured Gammaproteobacteria bacterium | reverse complement strand
GGCAAACGCCGCTGCATCGCGCGACCAACCAACAGCCGGGTAGCGTGTGCCGGCAGCCCGGTCACGCGCCCGCGCCGCGTGGTAGGCGAATATCGACCAGGCGAGGAAACTCCCGAACAGCACCACATCAGCAAGGCGCCCGTTCGCAAGCAAATGCGCAAAGGCCCAAACCCGCGTCCCGAAGAGCATGGGGTGCCCGACCCATTGCCGGATGTGCGTGCCCGGAACATAGGCCGCAACCACCAGCACCAGACTCGGCAGCATCAACGCCAAAGCGACCGTATGCGCCCATGCGGGAGGTGCGTAAAGATCCGGCGAGCTGAGGCGAGCACTGGCGTAGCCACTCACCAGCAGCCACAGCCCCAAAAGGGAGACCACCGAGTACAGGCCGCGCCAGCCCTGCGCGCCGAGCCGGGCGATGGCCGCGGTGCGCAGCGGCTCGGCCACCACACGCACCGCGTGCATCCCCAGGAACAGCAGCAGGCCGGCGATCAGGGTGATCACGGGAATGCCTCAACCCCACACACCCGCGACGAACTTGTTGCCATCCAGATCGCGGAAGTAGGCCCCGTAGAAGCCATCGCCGCGTACACCGGGAGCGCCTTCGTCGGTGGCACCCAGCGCGATCGCCTTGTTGTAGATGCGGTCTGCCATCTCGCGGGTGCCGGCGTTGATGGCGACCATCACGCCATTGCCCACGGTGGCGGGCTCGCCGTCGTAGGGCTTGATGGCGGCGATCATGGGCTGCCCGGCACCTGCCGACCAGATCACCATGCGGTCGAATTCCATGGCGCGCACGGCACCCAATTCGCCGAGAACGGCATCGAAAAACGCGGCGGCGCGGGGCAGGTCATTGGTGCCGACCGTTACATAAGCGAGCATAGAAATCTCCTCGAGGGGTGGATGCAGGGACCAAGGCATTATTCGGCAGATCACCCCACGGCGGAAGGGGCCGGGCGGTTACAGCTGGTGACGAGACTTGAGACCGGCGGCCTGTCCCTGAGCCATGACACAACACCCTGATCGCCTTTCTGGACGCGCAACCATAACCATCACCGAGGGCAGCGCCACGGGGCACACGCTGCCGAGCAGTTGCCGCCTTTGGGCCCGAAAGCATGGTTTCCCGACCACCGGTTGTTGCACACTGCACCGTCACCTGTGTGGAGGATTGCCATGCGTATTCGACAGCTCGCCCTGATCGCGCCGGTCGCGTTCACCCTGCTGGGCGTAGCCGCCCGCGCCGAAGACACGAACGTTGCCATCGCTGCCTCTGCGCAAGCCGCTGAAGCGCAGGTGGTGGCCTGGCGCCGTGACATCCACGAGCACCCCGAACTCGGCAACCGCGAGACACGCACCTCGGCGCTGGTGGCGAAAGAACTGAAAAAGCTCGGCTTTGACGAGGTGCACACAGGCATCGCGCACACCGGCGTGGTCGGCATCCTCAAAGGCGGCAAGCCTGGCGGCGTGGTGGCGCTGCGCGCCGACATGGATGCGCTCCCGGTGGAAGAGAAGAGCGGCCTGCCCTTCGCCTCGAAGGCACGCATGGAGTACAACGGCGCCGAGGTGCCGGTGATGCACGCCTGCGGCCACGATGCGCACACCGCCATCCTGCTCGGCGTGGCCAAGGTGCTCGCAGGCATGCGCGATCAGATACCCGGTACGGTGAGCTTTGTGTTCCAGCCGGCGGAAGAGGGCGCGCCCGAGGGGGAGGAAGGCGGCGCGCAGCTGATGATCAAGGAAGGCCTCTGGGCAACGGCAAAACAACCGACCGCTATTTTCGGGCTGCACACCTGGCCCGGTCCCGCCGGCACCATCAGCTACCGCAGCGGGCCCACCATGGCCGCCTCAGACACGATGAAGATCATCGTGAAAGGCAAGCAGACCCACGGCTCACAGCCTTGGGGCGGCGTGGACCCGATCGTAGTTGCCGCGCAGATCGTGCAGGCGCTGCAACTCATCCCCAGCCGCCAGCTCGACATCACCAAGGCGCCCTCGGTGGTCACCATCGGCAGCATCCACGGCGGCGTGCGCCACAACATCATCCCCGAATCGGTGGAAATGACCGGCACGGTGCGCAATTTCGATGAAGGCATCCGCAAGGACATGCTCGCGCGCATCACGCGCACCGCCACATCGATCGCCGCGGCCTCAGGCGCCGAGGCCACCGTCACCATCGACGCCCACGGCGGCAAGGTGACCTACAACGACCCGGCGCTGGTGACGCAGATGGAGCCCGCGCTGCGGGCGGCTGCGGGAGACAAGCTCCTCAACTCGCCGCTGATCATGGCCTCGGAGGATTTCGCCGACTACCAGCAGGACATCCCTGGCCTGTTCTTCTTCCTCGGCGTCAATAAGGAGGGCGTGGGTCCTGGTCAGGCCGCAGCCAACCATTCACCGCTCTACTTCGTGAACGAGTCGGCGCTGGTGCCCGGGGTGCGCACGCTGGCCACGCTGGCGGTGGATTACCTGCAGCAGAAAGCGCCGAAGTAACACGGAGTCAGGGGCTCTCTCAGGAGGGCCTCTTAGAACTCCATCGCCTGCGGGTTGCGGCTGTACCAGTCGACACCCGCGGTATCGCGCTCGCGGCGGATCATGCGCCGTCCGATCAGGCAGTTCAGGTGCGCCAGCGTTTCGCCGGTGGCCATGGCGAGCGTGTCGTTTTCCAGCTCACGGCGGAACATCACGCGCGAGCAATCCACGGCGCGGCGCGGCTCCTCGAGATGCTCGTAGAGCTTCACAAGCTCACGCTCGTGGCTGTCGATGATCTGCGTGAGCCTCACATGCAGTCCGTAGAAAGGCGCCTGGTGCGCCGGCAGTACGAGCACGTTGTCGGGCAGGCGCTCGCGGATACGGGCGCTGGAAAGCAGCCACTCACGCAAGGGATCACCGTTGGGCTCGGTAGGGAACACGCTCACATTGGGCGTGATGCGCGGCAGCACCTGGTCACCCGCGATCAGCAGTTTCAGCGCGGGGCAGTACAGCGCCGCGTGCTCCGGTGAATGCCCCTGCCCCACGACCACCTGCCAGTAACGGCCATCGATCTGCAGCGTTTCGCCCTCAACCATACGGCGAAAGCTCTCGGGCAGCGGCGAGATGTTGCGGCCGAAGCCGCCGAAACGGGCGCGGTAGTTCTCCAGCGCGCGCTCGTCGTAACCGGCAGCGCGGTAGAAACGGATAGCCACTTCCGGTGCCGGCTTGCCGGTGTCATCGGCCAAGGTGTGGCACATGAGGAACTCCTCGCGCGTCATCCACAGCTCGCAGTCGAAACGCCCGGTCAGCCAGCCGGCGAGGCCCACGTGATCGGGGTGTAGATGCGTGCAGATCACCCGGTGTACGGGCTTGCCGGCCATAAAGCCACCGCAGAGCCCTTCCCACAACGCGCGCGATTCAGGGAGATCGAGGCAGGTGTCGATGATGGTCCAGCCGTCGCCGTCCTCGAGCAGCCAGAGGTTGATGTGATCCAGCGAGATTGGCATCGGAAAGCGCAGCCACCACACGCCCTCGGCCACGCGGAAGGGCTCGCCCGGTTCGGGTGCTGCCTGCGGCCCCCAGGGATAGCGCAGCCCGCGCAGCGTATCGGCATCCGAAATCGCCATGGGTGCAGTGCCTCTTTGCGTCAGGCCTCATGGTAACAGCGACGCCGGTGGTCTGGTGGGGCGCGGGGGC
>CAJADV010000286.1 GCA_903938575.1 uncultured Gammaproteobacteria bacterium | reverse complement strand
GGCGATCGTCGCAAACTCCAGGGCCACGGTCTGGCCGAGGGCAATCAGCAGGGAAGCATCCTCCGCGTATACGGGTCGCAGGCGTTCGCGTACGGCGGCATCGGGCTGCGTGGTCTTGATGATCAGCCGCGCCATCTTCACTGCGAGTTGACGGCCTTCCTCGGGCGTCTTGGTGATCAGGGTGTTGCCGGGAACCAAGTTGACGACTGCGGGACTCTCTGTTGGGTTCATGTAAATCTCCCGTTGGCGGATGGTGTTCGGGACTCGCTGCGGCGTCCCGGGCATCAGGCTGCTATGGCCGTTGGCCCGCTGCGGTCGTCTCCGGTCTTGAACGCCAATTGGAGGATACTCGAATTCATTCTCCGCGCATGCCCGGGTGCTTTCAGGGGGTCAGCCTGACACCGTGTACCCGCCATCTATCGGCAGCGTCTGACCCGTGATCCAACTCGCTTGTGTGCTGGTCAGGAATAACACGGCCCCGGCAACGTCCTCTGGCACGCCGTGACGGCCCAGCGGGGTGCGCGCGAGCGTGGGTGCGCTCCACGCGGGGTTGGCGAGCGAGGCCGCCGTCATGCGGCTCGCGCACATGCCGACGGCCACGGCGTTCGCTCGGATACCCTGCGGGCCCCATTCGACCGCCATAGCGCGGGTTATGCCCAGCAAGCCGGTTTTCGCCGCGCCGTAACCCGGGACGATGCCGATGCCGAAGTACGAGCTCATGGAGCCGATACCGATCACCGATGCGCCGCCCGCCAGCCGGCTCTGCGCGAGCGCGTCGCGACAACCGCGGGCCATGCGAAATCCGGAAATCAGGTGGATGTTCACCGCCCGCGTGAAAATCTCGGGGTCCCACTCGTCCAGGCCCGTACTCGGCAGAGCGATGCCGGCGTTGTTCACGAGGATGTCGATCTGCGTCTGCGCATGCGCCACGGCATCGACCTGTGCGGCGTCCTCGACGTCGAGCTGCATGTAACGGTAGCCCGAGAGGTCCTCGTCGTAGTCAGCGGTAGTGGCGCGGGTGCCGGTGATGGTGACCTGCGCGCCTGCCGCCTTATAGGCAGCGGCGATTCCCGCCCCGATGCCGCTGGTGCCGCCGGTGACGAGTACACGCGCGCCGCTGTAGTCGAAACTGCTCTGGTTGTTGTTCATGGTCGGTTCCTCAGTCTTCGATTTCGCCGCTGTTGATCGCGGGGAGCGCGGCAAGTGCCGCGAGCCCCTCTGTTTTCAGCCGCGTGAGCGGCAGCCTGTGTAACGTGACCGCAGGCGGGTCACCCTCGGTCTTGATGAGCCGCAGGCTCATCCCGCCGTGCACGTGCGCGAGCGGGCTGATCCAGTTGCCGCCGATGCCGGGATCCTGCTCGGCGATGACGATGCGCACCGAGCCGTCTTTCTCGTAGCTCGCCCGGTACTTCTGGACGTAGCCGTTGCCGTCCTCGTAGTTGTCGAGGTTTTCCTGCCAGATGTTGCAGAGCTGGAAGATCCAGTAATCGCAGGGCGTGGGGGTGAAGGAGATGACCAGTGCTTCGTCCTCGTTGCGCTCCCAGGTGCCGAAGCCGTGGTGGCGATCGGGCACGCCGCCATTGGAGAGGTACACCGCGCGGCTGAAGCGTATGCGGTTGGGACGTTTGCCGAGGTTGTCCTGCCACCAACTGCGCACCAACTCGGCGTAGCCAAGCACCAATTGGGCTGTCTTGGCGAGAGAAGCGCTCACCTCGTCGGGGCGCAATGGGCGCGGCTTCGCGCCGTCCAGGCGCTCGATGCGCATGCGCGGAGGCTCGGTGTCCTCGCGGCGGTGATAGACCGTGCGCACCAGAATGCCCACACAGTCCGCGGTGATGGGCAGCCAGTCCTTGCCGTTTGCCGGCTTCTCGCGGCTCACGATCACCTCGAAGTTACCCTCGTCGTCGAAGTGGATGAGGTCGCTCTGCAGGAAGCCGGTGGTGCGCAAGATCGCGGGATCGAATTGGGCAAGCGCTGCCGTGCCGCCGTCGGCCCAGTCGCGCTCGCCGAGGTCTGCGGGCTGGCGGGCTGTCCACGAGGCCATCACGAAGTAGGGGATCGTGCCGCGATTGCCGATGATCCTGTAGTCGTGGGTGCCATCAACGAACTCTGCCAGCAGGTGATCCTGGTCCGGCGACTGGAAATTCATACCCTGCCGCCAGGGCGCATCGCGCAGGCGCGGGCGGTCGGGCTCGCAGTTCTCCATGAAGCGCTCGAAGCCGTTGCGCATGAGGCGTGTCATGAAGCGGTACCACTCGGTGCGGTCGAGTTCGTTCGCCGTATCGCCGAAGCGGTTCACCATATGGCCCGCCTGCCGGACCTGCTCGCAGAAGTCGTCCCAGGCGCGACCCTGGAGCAGTCGCTGTGCCGCTTTTTCGCTCATGCTCCCATTCCCCGTCGTTATGTTGAAGTCTCTTACGGACGCCGGGATTGTAGTCGTCTTGGCCTGCTGCGTGCAGGGTGGCTGGCGCCTCTGCCCCGCATCGCCTAACGTTGACGGCGCGATGGTGAATACGATGGTGGATGCCCGCTTGGCAGCTGAAGAAGATACTTTCTGGATGCGCCGTGCGCTGGAATTGGCGCAGACGGCCGCGCGTGCGGGCGAGGTGCCCGTTGGTGCCGTGCTGGTGCGTGATGGGCAGATGCTGGGCGAGGGCTGGAACCACCCGGTCTCGGGGGCTGATCCCACCGCACATGCGGAAATCGCCGCGTTGCGCGCAGCCGCCAGCGCCGTCGGCAACTACCGGCTTCCCCGCTCCACGCTCTATGTCACCATCGAGCCCTGCGCGATGTGCGCGGGCGCGCTGGTGCATGCGCGGGTTGAGCGGGTGGTGTTTGCGGCCCGCGAGCCAAGGGCTGGAGTGGTCGCAAGCAACCTGGAGTTGCTGGATGCGGCGTTCCTGAACCATCGGGTGCGGTGGGATGAGGGTCCGTGTGCGCTCGAGGCGGCAACCCTTATGCAGGAGTTTTTCCGGAGCCGCCGGCAGGTGGGCTCAGCTTCCTGAGGCCGGACGCGCAGACGCGCCGGTGGTCATTGCGTACAGTCCTTCGGGATCCTCGTGATGCTCGAGGAAGCGGTGGTACTGGCGCACGCCGTTAACGAAGCTCACCGTCTCCAGTCCGCGGGCGTAGCCATGCAGCATGTGGCTGCGCCATTCGCGTTTCGCAAGCAGCGGCAGTTGCTCTGCAACGTCTGTCCAGTTGTCGGCGCTGCCACCGCGCAGGGTGGCCAGGCGCCGTGCATCGTCAAGGTGTGCCGCACCCATGTTGTAGGCGGCCAGTGCGAAGAGTTTCCGCTCAGCCGGCGCTATTGCGCCTTCCAGGTCCGCCATGAGACCCAGGAAGTATCGAGCCCCGCCACGCAGGCTCTGCTCCATGTTGTGGCGGTCGCGCACGCCCACCTCAGTAGCTGCTCGCTGCGTCAGCATCATCATGCCGCTGGCGCCCTTGCGCGACACCGCCTGCGGATTCCAGTGCGATTCCTGGTAACTGATGGCCGCCAGCAACCGCCAGTCGATGCCCTCCTGTTTCGCCACGCGACGCATCAGCGGCTCGAGGCGTGGCAACTGCTTGTCGACGCGTGCGGCAAACGCGTTCAGCGCCAGTCGGTTTATGTCAGGTAAATAGCCGAAGAAGCGCTCGCGCAAAAGGTCGAGGTCGCCATCCTGCTCGCTGCGATGGAGGAAATCCTGCATGGCCGCGTAGAGGCGCCCGTTGTCGGCGTTTTCGGTCACGGCCCAGGCCAGTTGCTCGCTCTCTGGCAGCTCGAAGGCGACCTCCAGCGAGGGGAAAAGGCCTGCGTGCATGTAGAACTCGTGTGATTTCACTACCGCGGCGTCGATCTCGCCATCAGCCAGGCGGCGCAGCAGATCGGGTGTGTCGGCTTGCGTGGATTCCATCCAGCCCAGATTGGGCAGCGCGGCCTGCGCACGTCGCAGCGCATCGGCCGAGCTGCTCTGCGCCAGCACCATCACACGGGTGCCCACCAGATCGGCGACGGAATCTGGCTTCGGGCTGCCGCTGCGGTAAACAACCTGTTGGCTGACGCCGAGATAAGGCGCGCTGTAGAGGTAGGCCCGCTCTGCCACCCGGCGCTCGGTGAGTCCCGAGGCGGCGATGTCTGCGCGTCCGGCGTCCAGCGTGGCGTAAGCCTCGCCAATGGTTGCGGCGGGAATCATCTCGAGCTCGACCCCAAGACTCGCCGCAAAGCCGCTCGCCAGTTCGAGTTCTATTCCCGACGGGCCGTAACGGTCAATGACGAAGGTGGCCGGGTTCACCCGGCTCACGGCACGGAGCGTGCCGCTCGCGAGAACGCGGGCGAGTGAATCGTGAGGAAGTGAGAAGCCTGTGCTTGCCTGCCATTGAGCGCGTGGACACGCGATCAAGGCTATGACAAGCACGCCGGCCGCCAATATGCGCAACATCCTGTTGCCGGGCGACGGGTTGGCTTCCAGCGTTCCAGTAGTGGAGGTGAGGATCATCCTTCACCCTCTTGCTGTACGTGGCATTCCCGATTGTACGGTCCCGAGTCGTGGGTGCGCTTCCCCCAGACCGGCAGTAGTTCGCACGAAAAGCCGACTCTGTCGCCGACTTCGCCGGGCGCAACCAGCCCGGGCAGCGGTTTTTCAAGCTGTTGATTTGTGAACCTTAAAAGCCCAAAAAGAGCGCTCTGGAGGCACTGACCCGCGTGCGCGGCTTCGGATAGAATCGCGCTCATCCGCACCCTGCCGAAGCCCACGATGACCACGCACTCTGCAGCTTTTGCGTCCCGTGTCCTCACGCTACCGGGCGCTACCGCGTTGTCGGGCTTCCGCGTGCAGCGCCTGCTCGCGCGCCTGCAGGCCCAGCACGCGGGCATCCGTGCGGTTCACACACAGTTCATTCATTTCGCCGAATTGTCTGCCCCGCTCGATGAGGCAGCGCTCAGCGTGCTCGAGCGCTTGCTGCAGTACGGGCCGCGTCGCGAATCCGAGCGCGAGGAGGGCGTTTTTTTCCTGGTGGTGCCGCGACCTGGCACCCTGTCGCCGTGGTCGAGCAAGGCCACTGATATCGCGCGCAACTGCGGCCTTGAGGGCGTCTCGCGTCTCGAGCGCGGCATCGTCTACCGCGTTGCCGGCTTGCCAGCAGACGATGCGGCGCTGCGCGCGGGCATTGCCGCAGAACTCCACGACCGCATGATCGAGCGCGTGATGGGAAGCGTGGAGGAGGCGACAGCGCTCTTTCGCCATGAAGCGCCGCGTCCCCTGAATCATGTCGACCTCCTTGGCGGGGGGCGCGATGCGCTGGCGCGTGCCAACCGCGAGTTCGGCTTTGCCCTCGCCGATGACGAGATCGACTACCTCTGCGAGAGCTTTGCCGCGCTGGGCCGCAATCCCACCGACGTCGAACTGATGATGTTCGCGCAGGCCAACAGCGAGCATTGCCGGCACAAGATCTTCAACGCGACCTGGACCATCGACGGCCAGCAGCAGCCGAAGAGCCTGTTCGGGATGATCCGTAACACCCACGAGCAGGGCCCGAGCGAGGATGTGCTGAGCGCCTACTCCGACAATGCCGCGGTCATCCGTGGTCACGAGGCCGGGCGCTTCTACCCCGATCCGGCGACACGCCGCTTCGGCTATCACGCCGAGCCCGTGCACATCATGATCAAGGTTGAGACCCACAATCACCCGACTGCGATCGCCCCCTATCCGGGAGCTGCTACGGGGTCGGGCGGCGAGATCCGTGACGAAGGGGCTGTGGGCGTGGGGGCGCGGCCCAAGGCGGGGCTGGTTGGCTTCAGCGTCTCCAACCTTCGGGTGCCCGGTTTCGAGCAGCCCTGGGAGCAGGATCATGGCAAGCCCGAGCGTATGGCCTCGGCCCTGCAGATCATGCTCGAGGGGCCGATTGGCGGAGCGGCCTTCAACAACGAGTTCGGCCGACCGGCGATCTGCGGCTATTTTCGCAGCCTCGAACTCGAGCATGGTGGTGAACTGCGCGGCTACCACAAGCCGATCATGATTGCCGGCGGACTCGGCAATATCCGTGAGTCTCACGTCCAAAAGGGCGCCATGCGTGCCGGCATGAAGCTAGTGGTGCTGGGTGGCCCCGCGATGCTGATCGGCCTCGGCGGTGGCGCGGCCTCGTCGATGAGCTCCGGCGCCAGCGATGCCGATCTCGACTTTGCATCGGTGCAGCGCGACAACGCCGAAATCGAGCACCGCTGTCAGGAAGTGATCGACCGCTGCTGGCAGATGGGCGATGCCAACCCCATCCGTTTCATCCACGATGTCGGCGCGGGAGGCCTGTCCAACGCCCTGCCCGAACTGGTCAAGGACGGAGGCTGTGGCGGCAATATCGCACTCGCCGCTGTGCCCAGCGCCGACAGCGGGCTCTCGCCGCTCGAGCTCTGGTGCAACGAGGCGCAGGAGCGTTATGTGCTCGCCATCGCAGCCGAGGACATCCCGGTTTTCGACGCGCTTTGCCGGCGCGAGCGTTGCCCCTACGCCGTGGTCGGCGAGGCCTTGGCCGAGCCTCAACTTTGTGTCGCCGACGCGCGCGACGACAGCCGTCCGGTCGATCTGCCGCTCTCAGTGCTTTTCGGCAAGCCCCCGCGCATGCAGCGCGTCTTCGAGACCGGTGTCCCGCATCGCGCAGCGCTCGATTTGTCTGGCGTCACGCTCGAAGATGCCGTCGAGCGTGTGCTTTGCCTGCCGGCGGTGGCGGGCAAGGGTTTCCTCGTCACCATCGGCGACCGCAGCGTCACCGGCCTGGTGAGTCGTGACCAGATGGTCGGACCCTGGCAGGTTCCGGTGGCCGACGCCGGCATCACCACCACGAGTTTCGATACCTGCGCGGGCGAGGCCATGGCGCTGGGTGAGCGAACGCCGCTCGCGTTGATTGACGCCGCCGCCTCGGCGCGCATGGCGGTTGCCGAGGCCATAACCAATATCGCGAGTGCCCCCATCGCGAAACTGCAGGACGTCAAGCTCTCGGCCAACTGGATGGCGGCCGCGGGCCACCCCGGGGAGGACCAGGCGCTCTTCGAGGCCGTTCAGGCGGTAGGGATGGATTTTTGCCCGGCGCTCGGGCTGGTTATCCCGGTGGGCAAGGACTCGATGTCGATGAAGACCCGCTGGCGCGAGGGCGCCTGCGAGCGCAGCGTCGTGGCGCCGTTGTCACTGATCATTTCGGCCTTTTCGCCCGTGACGGATGTGCGTCTGGCCGTCACGCCACAACTCGTGGCCCTGGATACGGACAACCTGCTGCTCCTGGTTGACCTGGGCGGCGGGCGTAACCGGTTGGGGGGCTCTGCGCTGGCGCAGGTGTACGGGCAGGTGGGCGACGCGGGGCCGGATATCGAGCCCGCGACACTCGGAAGTTTTTTCCGCGCGGTGCAGGCCTGCATTGCCGAGCGGCTGCTGCTTGCCTATCACGACCGTTCCGATGGTGGCCTGTTCGTCACGCTGTGCGAGATGGCGTTTGCCGGCCGCGCAGGTCTCGATATCGATATTGCAGGCACAGGGGAAGGTGATTCGCTAGCGCAGCTTTTTGCCGAGGAGGCCGGAGCGGTGCTGCAACTGCGGCGCGCGGACCTGCCGGCCGTACGGGGACATTTCGCGCGGGAAGGGCTTGCTGCGGCGCTGCACGAACTGGGCAGTGCCTCGAGCGGTGACGAGATCGTAGTGCGCGCGGGCAGCAAAGTGCGGTATCGCCGCGCGCGGCGGGAATTACACCGCGTCTGGGCTTCCCTCAGTCATCGCATGCAGCGACTGCGCGACAACCCGGACTGTGCGGATGAGGAATTCGCCTCCCTGCTCGATGATGCCGATCCGGGGCTCTCGGTGAGCCTCAGCTTCGATCCCGTTGCGGATATCGCCGCTCCGATGATCGCGCGCGGGGCGCGCCCGCGCCTTGCGGTGCTGCGCGAGCAGGGCGTCAACGGACAATACGAGATGGCAGCGGCGTTCGAGCGGGCCGGCTTCGATGCCTTTGATGTGCACATGAGTGACGTCCTCTCGGGCGAGGTCGATCTGGCTGACTTCCGCGGTCTGGCGGCCTGTGGCGGATTCTCCTACGGCGATGTGTTGGGTGCCGGCGAGGGTTGGGCCAAGACCGTGCTGTTCAGTCCGCGCGCACGTGACCAGTTCGCGGCGTTTTTCGGGCGGCCGGACACCTTCGCCGTGGGCATGTGCAACGGCTGCCAGATGATGTCCAACCTGCGCGAGATCATCCCCGGTGCCACCCACTGGCCGCGCTTCGTGCGCAATCTCTCCGAGCAGTATGAGGCGCGGGTGGCGTTGGTCCGCGTGGAGTCTGGGTCCTCGGTGGTACTCACGGGTATGGAGGGCTCCCTGATCCCCATCGTGGTGGCTCATGGCGAGGGGAGGGCGGAGTTCGGTCCTGGCGATCTTGGTGCCCTGGAAGCCCGGCAGGGAGTGGCGCTGCGTTTTGCCGACGGGCGTGGTCAGGCAGCCGGTCGTTTCCCCGCAAATCCGAATGGTTCCGAGGGCTCGGTGGCGGCGGTGAGCAGTGCCGATGGCCGCGTGACGATCATGATGCCGCACGCCGAACGGGTATTCCGGACGGTGCAGAACAGCTGGCATCCCTCGGGCTGGGGGGAGGACGGCCCGTGGATGCGGCTGTTCCGCAATGCCAGGGTCTGGCTGGGATGAACGCATCAGCCGGGTTGGCGTTTGCGCGAGGTGGTGCTGTGTCTATAATGCCGCGCGCTCCCGTCCGGCATAACCGGCCGGCGGCGGTGCCCCGTCACGGAACGAACCCATTCGCATGATCAAACGCTACTCGCTCTGGAAGACGCTGCTGGTCGCCGTCGTGCTCGCAACGGCGGTGGTCTATTCGCTGCCGAACCTCTACCCGCCGGACCCGGCGGTCCAGATTTCTGGAGCAAGCAGTTCGCTCGATGTCAGCCAGGCCGTGCTCGACAAAGCGGCCGCCTCCCTCAAGGAGGCCGGGGTCGGCGTCCGCGGGACCGATTTCAGCGCTCGCAGTTCCCTGCTCCGCCTGAACAATGTCGAGGAGCAGCTGCGCGCCAAGTCGGTGGTGCGTCGCGCTTTGGGCGATGACTACGTGGTAGCGGTCAACCTTGCGCCCACCACGCCGGCGTGGCTCTCATCTATCGGCGCCTCGCCTCTCAAACTCGGTCTGGATCTCAGTGGTGGCGTGCACTTCCTGTTGCAGGTCGACACCAAGGCTGCCGTCCAGAAGCGCCTTGACGTCTATACCTCCGACATCAAGAAAAAACTTCGCGAGGAGCGTATCCGCGGCACGGTCCGTCGTGCAGGAGACGGCCGTATCGAGGCATCCTTTGCCACCCAGGAGACGCGCGGCCAGGCGGTGGATGCGATCAACCAGACCATGTCCACCCTGCAGCGGGAACTGCTTGAACGCGATGGGCAGTTCGTGGTCCGGTTCGGCATCAGCGAGCAGCAGGTCCGCGAGATGGAAGACTACGCGGTGAGCCAGAACCTCACCACGCTGCGCAACCGGGTGAACGAGTTGGGCGTGGCCGAGCCGCTGATCCAGAAGCAGGGCCGCAACCGCATCGTGGTCGAGTTGCCGGGCGTGCAGGACACCGCCGAAGCCAAGCGGATCCTCGGCAAGGCCGCGAACCTGGAATTCCGCCTCGAGGCAAAACCCGACGAGCCTGCCTCGAACCGCGAGGAGTTCAATTTCCGCAATCCCGATTACGGCCAGCGCAGCGCCCAGCTGGAGCGCGATCTCATCATCACCGGGGACCGCGTCACGGGCGCCAACTCCAGCTTCGACGAGAACGGCGGTCCGCAGGTGAACATCAACCTGGACAGCCAGGGCGGGGCGATGATGAACCGCGAGACGCGCACCAACATCCAGCGTCGCATGGGCGTGCTGTTCATTGAGCGCAAGAACCGCACGGTGGGCTTCCGCAAGGATGCCGACGGCAACGAAGAGCCGATTCTCGAGTCCTTCGAGGAGAAGAGCATCATCAGCCTGGCGACGATCCAGTCGGCGCTGGGCACACAGTTCCGCATCACCGGTCTGTCGAACCCCAACGAGTCCTCTGAACTCGCGCTTTTGCTGCGCGCTGGTGCGCTGGCAGCACCGATGGACTTCGTGGAAGAACGCACGGTGGGGCCGTCACTCGGCGTCGAAAACATCCGTATGGGCCTCTCCTCTCTGGTTCTGGGGGCAGCCCTCGTTTTCGTGTCGACCATTCTGCTGTACAGAGTGTTCGGTCTTTTCGCCGTCGTTGCCCTGAGCTTCAACGTGACGCTGCTGGTTGGTGCGATGTCTGCCCTTGGCGCTACCCTTACCCTTCCGGGCATCGCCGGGATCGTCCTCACGATCGGCATGGCGGTCGATGCCAACGTCATCATCAACGCGCGCATCCGGGAGGAACTCCAGAAAGGTATGTCACCCCAAGCTGCGATCGCAGCGGGTTATGACAGGGCCTTCATCACCATCCTCGATGCGAACCTCACTACACTCATCGTCGGTGTGATCCTCTACGCGATAGGTACCGGTCCTGTGAGGGGTTTTGCGGTCACTCTATCGATCGGCATTCTCACGTCGATGTTTACCTCAGTCGTGATCACGCGAGCGCTGGCCGGCATCGTGTACGGCGGCCGACGCGTGGCGAAGATCTCGATCTAGGAAATGCTCATGCAACAAGATCAGAAATACATAGATTTCCTTCGCTGGGGCGCGCTTGCAGCGGTCTTGTCGGGTGTGCTTTGCCTTGCCGGCCTCATCGCACTCTTCACGAAAGGTCTCAATCTTGGTCTCGACTTCACGGGTGGTGTTGTCGTCGAGCTTCGCTTCAAGGAAGAGGCGGACACAGCGGAGGTGGCCTCCCGACTTTCCGAGGCTGGGCTCGAAGGGGCACTCGTGGTTCACTTTGGATCGGAGCGGGACGTGCTCGTACGGCTTCCTCCCACCGAGAGCAAATCAATTGGCGAGGATGTGCTCCAGGCGGTGGGAGCTGCCAAGTCCGGGGCGGAATTGAAGCGAGTGGATTTCGTCAGCTCTCAGATCGGATCGGAGCTGCGCGATGAGGGGGGCATGGCCTTCCTGGTGTCCTTGCTGCTGGTCGCCGCCTACGTGGCTGCGCGATTCCAGTGGAAGCTCTCGGTCGGTGCAATCGTCGCTGTTTTTCACGATGTGCTGGTTACCGTGGGCTTGTTCGCGATTTTCGAATGGGAGTTTGACCTTCCCGCACTCGCCGCCGTGCTCTCGCTGGTCGGATACTCCATCAACGACACGATCGTCATCTACGACCGCATACGGGAGAATTTCAGGGCGATGCGGCGCGTCGACCGGTATGCGATCTGCAACATCTCCTTGACCCAGACGCTCGGCAGAACCCTGACGACATCCGCGCTCACGCAACTCGTGGTTGTCGCTATGCTCTTGATGGGAGGGCAGCAACTGCACAGCTTCTCACTGGCCCTGTTTATCGGGATCATCGCGGGCTCCTACTCGACCGTCTACATCGCCTCGGCGATTTCACTCTGGCTCGGCCTCGACCGGGCCGACCTGATGCTGCCAGTGAAGGACGAGAGGACGGCTCAGGACGCGCCCTGAGTCTCGGTCCGCGCCGCGGTGGGCTTGCGTGCCGCCGCACCCAGCAGCGGCCGGATCACCTGCAGCATGGGTTTCAGGCACTTCGGGTTGGCAGCCACGATGTCGCCACTGTCCAGCCAGTCGTGGCTGCCGTCGAAGTCGCTGACCAATCCTCCCGCCTCCTGCACCAGCAGGGCTCCGGCGGCAACGTCCCACGGCTGCAGTCCCATCTCCCAGAATCCGTCGAAACGACCTGCCGCCACATAAGCGAGATCCAGCGATGCCACTCCGCCGCGCCGTATGCCGGCGGTGCGCTCGGCAAACTGGTGCAGTGTCTGCATGTAGGGTGAAAGCCAGGCTGTGGCGGGCTCGCGGAAGGGAATGCCGGTGCCCAGCAAGGTATCTCGCATCAGGGCGCGGCTGCTCACCCTGAGGCGTTTGCCGTTCATCTGTGCGCCCGCTCCCCGCGTGGCCGTGAATTCCTCGCGGCGCACGGGGTCTAGCACCACGGCGTGTTCGAGCCGGCCTTCCTTCATACAGGCGATCGATACCGAGAAATGCGGGATCCCGCGGGAGAAATTCGTGGTGCCGTCTAAAGGGTCGATGAGCCAGCGGTAGGGCGAGTTTCCGGTTGGTGGACTGCCCGCCGTACCCTCTTCGGCGAGGAACTCGTGGTCCGGATAGGCCTTGCGAAGGTGGAACAGGATCTCCCGCTCGGCGGCGAGGTCGATCTCGGTCACGTAGTCGCTGCCGCTCTTGCGACGGACCTCGACCAAGTCGATGCGGTCTGCGGCGCGGACGATCAATTCGCCAGCCTTTCTAGCCGCGGCAAGGGCCACGTTCACCATGGGGTGCATCGGGCAGGTTCTCCGGAGCAGGGTTCGCGAGCGGGCGCGGAGTATAGCAGACCACTTGCCTACCCTTTGATAGACTCGCGACCTTCTTGCGCGGGGCCTCCGGATGGACGATACGGACACTGACGAACGAACGCAGATGTTGGCACGCGTACGCGTGGTGCTCGTTGGCACCTCGCACGCGGGAAACATCGGCGGTGCGGCACGGGCCATGAAGAACATGGGCCTCACGCGGCTGGTGCTTGCCGGGCCCGCGGTGGCTTTTCCCCATCCCGAGGCGACCTGGCGTGCGGTGCAGGCGGCGGATCTTCTGGAGTCGGCGGTGGTGACCCGGGATCTCGCCGAGGCCGTCGCGGACTGCACGCTGGTGATCGGCACCAGTGCACGCGAACGTCGCATTCAGTTGCCCCAGGTCTCGCCGCGCGGGCTGGGGACTCTGCTGGCTGACTCGCGTGCCGACGAGGAGGTGGCGCTGGTGTTCGGACGCGAGGATTCCGGACTCAGCAACGAGGAGTTGCGCCTGTGCCACTGGCATGTCCACATTCCCACCAGCGCGGCCTATTCGTCCCTCAATCTGGCGGCCGCGGTGCAGATCCTGTGCTACGAACTGCGGGTCGCCTGCCTCGAGCGAGCCCCTGCCAAGACCGTACTGCCGGAGTGGGACGAGCCCCTCGCCACGGTCGAGGGCGTCGAACGTTTCTACGTGCATCTCGAGGAGACTCTCGCCGAGATCGGCTTTCTGAAGCCCACTGCCCCCCGTCAGCTGATGACGCGCCTGCGGCGTTTGTTCAACCGTGTTCGGCTCGATCAGATGGAGTTGAACATCCTGCGCGGCATGCTCACCGAGATCCAGAAGTCGGTGCGCGGCGGCCCGCGGACTTGACCCTCCCGCGCAGTGGATCAAATACTGTCCTCGCCACGGTCCAGGGAACGCGCCCATGCGCCTCACCACCAAAGGTAGATATGCCGTCACTGCGATGCTCGATCTGGCGTTGCACCAGAGCGAAGGACCGGTGAGTCTCGCCGATGTTTCGCGCCGGCAGGAGATATCGCTGTCTTACCTCGAGCAGCTTTTTGCACGCTTGCGCCGCGGCGGCCTGGTGGCGAGCGTTCGCGGTCCGGGCGGTGGTTATCGCCTCGGTCGCGCCAGTGCAGACATCCATGTCGCCCAGATCATCGACGCCGTTAACGAGATCCATGATCCGACGTCCCCCGGGCCCGCCCCCGTTGCGGTACAGCAGGAGGCTCTCACACAAGCGTTGTGGGACGAGCTGAGTCACCAGATCCACGATTTTCTGAGCGCCATAACACTGGCCGAATTGGTGCGACGCGGCGATGTGCAGCGTATTTCGCGCCGCCAGGATGATCGCGATACCCGGCTTCGAGCGGGCGGAGATATCTCCGTGACGGCGCTCGCCTGAGTCCTCCCATGCGCCTGCCCGTCTATCTCGATTATCTGGCGACCACACCGGTCGATCCGCGTGTGGCGGTGAAGATGGCCGCTTGCCTCACGCAGGACGGCCTTTTCGGCAACCCCGCTTCTCGCTCTCATGCCTATGGCTGGCACGCCGAGCAGGCGGTGGAGGACGCGCGCCGCGACGTCGCCGAACTGGTGGGTGCCGATCCCCGCGAAATCGTCTGGACCTCGGGCGCCACCGAGGCCGACAACCTGGCCATCAAGGGCGTCGTTGAACGCAACCGGGAACGTGGCAGCCACATCATCAGCAGCCTGATCGAGCACAAGGCGGTGCTGGACAGTTGCCAGCATCTGGCCGCGAAGGGTGCGGAGCTGACCCTGCTCGCGCCCGGGACAGATGGACGTATCGCACCCGAATCGCTGGCTGCCGCGCTGCGTCCGGACACCGTGCTGGTCAGCCTGATGCACGTGAACAACGAACTCGGCACCATCAATGACATCGTGGCGCTTGGCGAGATCTGTCGCGAGCGTGGGGTGAGCTTCCATGTCGACGCCGCGCAGAGCATGGGCAAAGTCGCCATCGATCTGGCATCGCTGCCGGTCGACTTGATGTCGTTCTCGGCTCACAAGCTCTACGGGCCCAAGGGGATCGGCGCGCTCTACGTGCGTCGCCAGCCGCGGGTGTGGATCGAGGCCCAGATCCACGGCGGCGGCCACGAGCGCGGTATGCGCTCGGGCACCCTGCCTACCCACCAATGCGTGGGTTTTGGCGAGGCAGCACGGTTAGCAGCCCTTGATATGGACAGTGAGGCCGAGCGGATCGCCGCACTCCGGAATCGGTTGTGGGCCGGAATCCGGGAGATTGGCGGGGTATCGCGCAACGGAAGCGCGGCGCATTGCATCGCCGGTGCGCTGAACCTTGCTTTCGAGGGGGTCGAGGGTGAATCCCTGATGCTGGCCATGAAGGATCTGGCGCTCTCCTCGGGGTCGGCCTGCAATTCGGCCAGCATCGAGCCTTCCCATGTGTTGCGCGGAATCGGCCTCCCCGAGACGCGGGCCCTGGGGTCGCTGCGCTTCAGTCTGGGCCGTTTCAGCACCGCCGAAGAGATCGAGCTTGCCATCCGCGTGGTCGCCGGGGCCGTGCTCCGTTTGCGCGGAAACGTGTCCGCGTAGGCAAAATGGGCGTCCGGCGCCGACCTTTACACTGTTCGTGGTGTGTGTTTGGCGCCTATACTTCCAGCCCTTTTTAACGAGGCCGCGCGGCGGCCCATCCCGGAGATTCCTGCATGGCGATCGAGCGCACCCTTTCCATCATCAAGCCCGATGCTGTGGCCAAGAACGTTATTGGCGAGATCTACTCCCGTTTCGAAAAGGCCGGGTTGTGCGTTGTGGCCTCCAGAATGCTGCGCCTGTCCGATGCCGTCGCATCCGGGTTCTACGCCGAGCACCGCGAGCGCGGATTCTTCCCGGCACTGGTGGCCTTTATGACCTCGGGTCCGGTAATGGTGCAGGTGCTGGAGGGCGAGAACGCCGTGCTGCGCAACCGCGAGCTGATGGGTGCCACCAACCCCAAAGATGCCGCTCCCGGCACCATCCGCGCCGACTTTGCATCGTCGATCGATGCCAACGCCGTCCACGGCTCGGATTCGCCCGCCTCGGCAGCGCGTGAAATCGCCTATTTCTTCGCCGCCTCCGAGCTGTGCGGCCGGGACTGAGCAAGACCCATGAGCGATTCCGGCCTGCTCATCGCGAGCGACGCCCCGCAGGAGACACCCTCGCGGGTCAACCTGCTCGGGATGAGTCGTGCCGGACTGCAGGATTTCCTGGTGAGTTTGGGCGAAAAACCCTACCGGGCCCTGCAGCTGATGAAATGGATCTACCATCAGGGCGTCTCTGATTTTGCCTCGATGACAGATGTCGGTCGTGAACTCCGCGAGCGGCTTGCCGCCTGCGCCGAGATCCGCCCGCCGGAGGTCGCCGAGGAACATGTCTCCGCCGATGGCACGCGCAAGTGGCTGGTTCGTGTCGACGGTGGCAGCTGTGTCGAGACCGTGTTCATCCCCGAGGAGGGGCGCGGCACACTCTGCGTGTCCTCCCAGGTCGGTTGCGCGCTCGATTGCAGCTTCTGCTCCACGGGCAAGCAGGGCTTCCAGCGCGACCTCACTTCCGCAGAGATCCTCGGTCAGGTCTGGATTGCGGCGCGGGCCTTCGGGCTCCCCAAGAAGGGCGGGCAGCGACGCATCACCAACGTCGTGATGATGGGCATGGGCGAGCCACTGCTCAACTTCGACAACGTGGTGACCGCCACGAACCTGATGATGGACGACTTTGCCTACGGCATCTCCAAGCGACGTGTGACGCTCAGCACCGCAGGCGTGGTGCCGGCGCTCGACAGGCTTGCTTCCCTGAGCGAGGTCTCATTGGCCATCTCGCTCCACGCCCCCAACGATGCGCTGCGTGATCAGCTGGTGCCGGTGAATCGCCGCTACCCGATCCGCCAGCTGCTGGATTCGGCCCGCAACTACCTGGCGGCGCAAAGCGACTCCAAGCGGGTAGTCACGGTGGAATACACGCTGATCAGCGAAGTGAACGACCGTCCAGAACACGCCCGCGAGCTGGCCGAGCTGCTGCGCGACTATCCGTGCAAGATCAACCTTATTCCCTTCAACCCCTTCGAGGGTTCCGATTACCGCCGCCCCAGTCGCAACGCGGTGAGCCGGTTCTGGAACATCCTCACCGAGGCGGGACAGCGGGTCACGGTGCGTAGCACGCGTGGCGACGACATCGATGCGGCCTGCGGGCAGTTGGTGGGGAGGGTGGCCGACCGCACCCGGCGTTCGGAGCGCCACCGCGCGGCGCGTGCAGCAGTGGACATGGCGGGAGCTGCCTGATGTATATCCGGGGCGGCGCGCAGATCCTGGTGCTCGCCGCACTGGTAGCGGTGACTGGCTGCGTGACCACCACCGAGGGTGGCTTCAAGGCCGATCGCAAGGAAGAAGTCGCCCGCCGTGTCGACGCCGCCACCCAATACCTGGAGAAGGGCAATACCGAGCAGGCCATCGTGCACCTGCGACGCGCGCTGGAGATCGACCCCCGATCAGCCCCTGTCAACGAGACGCTGGCGCGGGTTTTCGCCCAGTCGGGTGAGTATGAGCTTGCCGACCAGCACTTCCGCGCGGCTATCGAGGCGGAGCCTGGCTTTTCCCGGGCTCGCAACAATTACGCAGCTTTCCTCTACGGCCGCGGCGATATCGACGGCGCGATTGCCCAGTTAGAGAAAGTCGTCGCCGACACCCTCTACGAGAAGCGCGCCGATGCCTTCAGCAATCTCGGCAAGGCCTACCTGCGCAAGGGTGAGACTGCCAAGGCCGAGGAAGTTTTCGATCGCGCCCTCAAGATGGACCGGCGTCAGGCTCCTGCAATGTTGGAGCTGGCCGATATCAACATGCAGCGAGATCAGGTTGCCGAGGCGGCGCGCGTCTATGCGCTTTACCGCAAGGCCTCGGCAAGACCTTCTTCGCGCAGCCTGCTGCTCGGTATCCGCATCGCCCGTGCCACGGGCGACCGCGATGCCGAGGCCAGTTACGCCCTGCAGCTGAAGGGTCTCTTCCCCGATTCGGAGGAGTACCGCAGCTATCAGGCCATGCCACCCGCAAGGTAAACAACCATGGTTCCCGAAGAACATCCCAAAGCCGAGACGCGCTCCCCCGGGGCGCTCCTGAAGACCGGTCGCGAAGCCGCCGGCATGAGCGTGGAGCAGGTTGCAGACAAGCTGCATCTGCTGAAGTCGATCATCAGCTCCCTCGAGAAAGACTGCTACGACAGGGTTCGCGGCGACACCTTCGCGCGCGGTTACCTGCGCAATTACGCCAATTTGCTTGGCATGGACGCAGACGAGATCGTCGGCTGTTTCAACGCCGCACGGGGCGTGGTTGCGCGCCCGGAGCCGAAGGTGGCTCGGCGCCGCGAGCCACTCGGCGGTGGCCGTGGAGCGGGACGCATCGGCATGGTGGCAGCGCTGCTCGCCCTGAGCGGAGCCTTCCTGTTCCAGACCCGCGAGCCGGTGTCGCCTGCCGTGTCGCTGGCGGCCCAAGAGCATGTCGTCGTCGAGACGGCACGCCTCAAGCAACCGCAGTCGGCAACGCCCGTTCAGGCGTACCTGTCACGTACCAACTGAGACCCCAAGAGCGCGCCATGCACGCATCCCCGATCGTTCGCCGCGTTTCCCGTCAGGTCATGGTTGGCAACGTCCCCGTGGGCGGCGGTGCGCCGATCAGCGTCCAGAGCATGACCAACACCGAGACCTGCGATGTCGAGGCCACGGTGCGCCAGGTCCAGGCGCTGGCTGACGCGGGCGCCGATATCGTGCGGGTGTCCGTGCCCAGTCTGGAGGCCGCAGCGGCCTTCCGCCTGATCCGCGAGCGCTCCCCCGTGCCACTCGTGTCGGATATCCATTTTGACTACAAGATCGCTCTGGCTGCCGCAGCCGCCGGAGCCGATTGCCTGCGCATCAACCCCGGCAATATCGGGCGTGATGACAAGGTGCGGGCGGTGGTCGACTGCGCGCGTGACCACGGCATACCCATCCGCATCGGCGTTAATGCCGGCTCCCTCGAGAAGGAGCTGCAGCGCAAGTACGGCGAACCCAACGCCGATGCGCTGGTCGAGTCGGCGCTGCGCCATATCGATCTTCTCGACAAACACGATTTCCAGAACTTCAAGGTGAGCCTCAAGGCCTCCGAGATCTTCATGACCGTCGAGGCCTACCGCAAGATTGCCACCCAGATCGAGCAGCCCCTGCACCTCGGGATCACCGAGGCCGGTGGCCTGCGCGCCGGCACGGTCAAGTCCGCAGTGGGTCTTGGGATGCTCCTGATGGAGGGGATCGGCGATACCGTGCGTATCTCGCTCGCCGCCGATCCGGTCGAGGAGATCAAGGTAGGCTGGGATCTGCTGAAGAGCCTGCGGCTGCGCAGCAGGGGTATCAATTTCGTGGCCTGCCCGAGCTGCTCACGACAGAACTTCGATGTGATCTCCACCATGAACGAACTCGAGCGCCGTCTCGAGGATGTGCGTACCCCGCTCGATGTCGCCGTTATCGGCTGCTACGTGAACGGCCCGGGCGAATCCCGCGAGGTCGATGTGGGCGTCACCGGAGGCAGCCCGAAGAACCTGGTGTTCGTGGGTGGGAAGCCGCACCACAAGGTCGAGTCCGGCTCCCTGATCGACGATCTCGAGCAGACCATCCGCCAGGCGCTGGCGCAAAAGGACGCGAGCGCGTCCGAAAACCTGATTGCCCGGGCCTGAAAGCCCGGGAAGCCCGTATTTTCTCCCTCCCTGCGCATCGCCCGTATCGGTGGCAGTCGTTAAACTACGCCGCCGTCCGTGACCGGGCAGCCGATCACATTTGAGGAAGCGCATGTCCAGCAGTCCCGACGCGAGGCAGGAGCTCAGGGCCATCCGTGGTATGCCTGACATCCTGCCGGCCCAGACGCCGGCCTGGCAGTACCTCGAGCGCTGCGTTACCGATGTGCTCGGCGGCTATGCCTACCGGGAGATCCGGCTGCCCCTGCTCGAGCCCACCGAACTGTTCGCCCGCTCCATCGGAGAGGTCACCGACATCGTCGAGAAGGAGATGTACAGCTTCCCGGATCGCAACGGCGATGGCATGACGCTGCGTCCTGAGGGCACCGCGAGTTGCGTGCGTGCGGTACTCCAGCACGGGATGCTCCAGCAATTGCCGCAGCGGCTCTGGTACATGGGGCCCATGTTCCGTTACGAGCGCCCGCAGATGGGGCGCCAGCGCCAGTTCCACCAGGTGGGTGTGGAGACTTTCGGGCTCGAGGGCCCGGATATCGAGGCCGAGCACCTGGTGATGACGGCGCGCCTGTGGCGGCGACTGGGCGTCGCGGACCGGGTTCGTCTGGAGATCAATTCGCTGGGTTCGACGGCATCGCGCGCGGCCTATCGCAGTGCGCTGGTAGCCTATCTGTCGGCTCGCGAGGCCGAGCTTGACGAGGACAGCCGGCGTCGCCTCGCCAGCAATCCCCTGCGTATCCTGGACAGCAAGAACCCCGCCACGCAGGCGCTGCTGCGCGATGCGCCCCGGCTCACCGACCATCTCGACGCCGAGTCCGCCGCACATTTCGCGGAGCTGCGCTCCCTGCTCGAGGCAGCTGGTCTTTCTTATACCGTCAATCCCGCGCTGGTGCGCGGCCTCGACTACTATGGCCGCACCGTCTACGAGTGGGTCACTGACAGCCTGGGTGCGCAGGGTACCGTTTGCGCGGGCGGGCGCTACGACGCACTGGTGGCAGAGCTCGGCGGTCCGGCGACACCGGGGGTGGGCTTCGCGATGGGGCTCGAGCGCCTGCTGCTCCTGATGCAGGCGGCCGGCACTTCTGCCGGCGTTGATGTGGCGCCGCATGCCTACTGGGTGCTGGCCGACGCTGCCGCGCCGAGGCTTGCGCTCGCGCTGGGTGAACAACTGCGTGACGCGCTGCCTTGGCTGCGTATGCAGCTCAATTGCGGGGGCGGCAGTATCAAGAGCCAGATGAAGCGCGCTGACCGCAGCGCTGCGGTGCTGGCGATTATCGTTGGCAGCGACGAGATCGCCGCCAATGAAGTTAGCGTGCGGGAGCTGAGGAGCGAAGGTTCGCCGCAGATCCGTGTCGGGGTGTCGGCGCTGCGGGCATTCCTCGCAGAGCGCTTCACGTCTGTAACGACCTAGGGACAAGGCTGGGAGATAACCGGTGGATCCGTACCACAACGAAGAAGACCAGATCAGGGCGCTGAAGCAATGGTGGGAGCGTAACGGCTCTTCCACGCTGATCGGTGTCGGTGTCGCGCTGGCGATAGTGTTCGGCTCGCAGTGGTGGCAGCAGCACACGCGCGTGGCCGCCGAGGAATCCGCGGCGCTCTACCAGCAATTGCTGCAGGCGGCCGAGCGAGCCAGTGGCGATGAGGTGCAGCGCACCACGGCCCAGCACTTGGGCGAGGAACTGCGCGACAAGCAGGCGGGCAACCGCTACGGCGACTACGCGAGCCTGCTGCTTGCCCGCATGTATGTCGAGAAGAACGATCTCGCCGCGGCAGAGCGCGAACTGCGCGCGCTGGTAGAACGCCATCCCGACAAGGCGCCGGGCGAGATCACCCGGCGCATCAACAGCTTGCTGGGTCGTGATGTCGACCCGCAGCTCGGCAGCCTCGCGAGACTGCGCCTCGCGCGAGTACTGTTCGCCGACAAGCGTGCCGATGAGGCCGCCACCGTGCTCGGTGATCCCGCTGGTGGTGATTTCGAGATCGAGCGGCAAGAGTTGCGCGCCGACATCCTCAAATCCACCGGCGATGCGGCCGGTGCTATCGCTGCCTACGAACGCGCGATCGAACTGGCAAAAGATTCGGGCGGCGTCCGGCTCGTGGAGTTGAAGCTGCAGGAACTACGGATCACCCAGCCTGCGACGACAGCTCCCGCGGCATCGTCCACCACCACAGTTCCCGCCGCGCCTGTCGCCGTTACGCCCGCCAAGGAGAACACGCCATGAGCAGTACGCAGCTTGGCCGCAGCGCGCTACGGACTTTCATATCCCTGCTGCTGCTCGCGAATCTGGCGGGCTGCACCTGGCTCAAGGGGCTCTGGAGCAGCGATGACGAGGACAAGGACCTCGAACCCGCACCGCTGGTGAAAATCGACCCCGAGATCAAGGTGCGCGAGCTCTGGAGTACCGGTATCGGCAATGGCCAGGGCAAGTTCTACAACCGCTTGCAGGTGGCGCTCTACGGCGGCGCCATCTATGCGGCCTCGGCCAATGGCAGCGTCCAGTCGGTAGACACCGCCAAGGGCAAGCGCCGCTGGGACGTCGATGTCGACACGGAAATTTCGGGCGGCGTGGGTGTTGGCGGTGACATGGTGCTCGTCGGTACGCTTAAGGGCGTCGTCATCGCTCTCGAGAGCGGCACCGGGAAGGAAATCTGGCGCTCTACGGTGAGCAGCGAGGTGCTTGCGCCGCCGGCAGCAGACTGGGACGTGGTGGTGGTGCAGACGCTCGACGGCAAGATTTTCGGCCTTGATGCGCAGACCGGCGTGCGCCGCTGGGCCCACGACAGCAGCATGCCGTTGCTCACGGTGCGTGGCACGGCCCCGCCGGTGCTCGCCGATGGTGTTGCCTACGTGGCGCTCGCCAGCGGGCGCGTGCTGGCGATCCGCGGTGATTCCGGCAGCATTCTCTGGGACGGTCGTATCGCCAACCCGCAGGGGCAGTCCGAGATCGAGCGTGCCATCGACATCGACGGCAGGCCGCTCATCAGTGGCTCGAACATCTATGCCGTGACCTACCAGGGCAAGCTCGGTGGCCTGCAGCTTGGCAACGGACGGCCCACATGGGCGCGTGATGCCTCCAGCTTCGAGAGCATTTCCGAGGGCTTCGGCAACATCTACGTCTCGGGTGCTGATGGCACCGTGAGCGCCTTCGAGGTCGGTGGTGGCGCGCTGCGCTGGCAGAACGACCAGCTTGCGCGTCGCAAACTGAGCGCGCCTGCGGCAGTGGGCAGTTACGTCGCGGTGGCGGATTTCGACGGCTATGTGCATTTCCTCTCGCAGGTCGACGGCCATTTCGTGGCGCGCGCGCGGGCGGATTCGGACGGCGTGCGCGCCGACATGATCAGCGACGGCGATCGTCTCTACGTTTTCGGCAACGATGGCGAACTCAGCTGTTTTGCGGTCGGTGCGCCGTGAGACGGCGGTTGCGCCTGTGATCCCTGTCATTGCTCTCGTCGGGCGGCCGAACGTCGGCAAGTCCACCCTGTTCAACCGCATCACGCGCAGTCGTGATGCGCTGGTGGCGGATATTCCCGGCCTCACCCGGGACCGCCAATACGGCGAATTCCTGATCGAGGAGCGCCGTTTCATCCTGATCGATACCGGCGGTATCAGCGGGCTCGAGGAAGGCATAGACAGCGAGATGGCCCGTCAGTCGCTGATGGCACTTGCGGAGTGCGACCTCGCGCTGCTGCTGGTGGATGGTCGCGCCGGGCTCACACCCACCGATCGCGAGGTTGTCACGCGGTTGCGTGCCAGCGGCAAACCGTTCCGCGTGGTGGTGAACAAGATCGACGGCATCGATGAGCATCAGGCGAGCGCCGAATTCCACGAGATCGGTGCGCTGGCACTGCATGCCGTGAGCGCCTCGCAGGGGCGCGGCGTGACCCAGTTGCTCGAGGCGCTGGGGGAGGCTTTCCCGGCCGATCTGCCGCTCGATTCGGGCGAGGAGGGCGATGGCCCCAGCGATCGGCTGAACCGCGCACGGGTGGCGGTGGTGGGCCGTCCCAACGTGGGCAAATCGACACTGGTGAACCGCATCCTTGGCGAGGAGCGCGTGGTGGTCTATGACCAACCGGGCACCACGCGCGACAGCATCTACATCGACTTCGAGCGCGCAGAAAAGCTCTACACGCTGATCGACACCGCCGGCATCCGCCGCAAGCGCAGCGTCCACGAGGTGGTCGAGAAGTTTTCCATCGTGAAGACACTGAAGGCGATCGCCGATGCCGAGGTCGTTCTGTTCCTGCTTGACGCCCACGACGGCCTGGTCGAACAGGACGTGCATCTGCTCGGGCACGTGATCGAGGCGGGGCGCTCGCTGGTGATCGTCTGCAACAAATGGGACGGCCTCCCGGCTGAGCAGAAGGTGACCCTCAAATCCGATCTCGAGCGGCGCTTGATGTTCGCGGATTTTGCCGAGGTGCATTTCATCTCGGCACTGCACGGCTCCAACGTGGGCGATCTCTACGGCGCCGTCGACCGGGCGTGGTCTTCCTCGCGGCGCAAGCTTCCCACCAACCGTCTGACGGGAATCCTGGAGGAGGCCATCGCCGGCCATGCGCCGCCGCTGGTGAACGGACGCCGCATCAAGCTCCGCTACGCGCACCCGGGTGGCAGCAATCCGCCGGTGATCGTGATCCACGGCAACCAGACCGACAACGTGCCCGATCACTACAAGCGTTATCTCGAGAACGTCTACCGCCGCGAGCTCAAGCTGGTGGGCACGCCGCTGCGCGTGCAGTTCGTCACCGGCGAGAACCCCTATGCCGGCAAGCGCAACACCCTCACTCCACGCCAGCAATACAAGCGCAAGCGCCTCATGCGCCATGTCAAGAAAGGACACTGAGCAGTCCACGAACGGGCTTTCCGGGACCGTGGACCTAGACCGTCCCGCTCACATCCGTGCCTTCGTCGAGGCCTTCTACGCACGTTTGCTCGCAGATCCCGCGATGGCTCCCATCTTTCTCGAGATTGCGGCCATCGACATCGCCCACCACCTGCCGCTGATCTGCGCGTACTGGGGAAAGCTGCTGTTGGGCGAGGACGCCTACCGGCGCCATACCATGAACATACACCGTGCCGTTCACGCCAGGCGCTCGCTGCAGCCGGCCGACTTCGAGCGCTGGCTGGCTCACTTCGAGGCCGCTCTCGATGCGGGTTTCAACGGGCCATTTGCCGAGCGCGCGCGGGGGATCGCAAGACGCATCGCGGGGAACATGCAGGCGGTGCTTTGAGCAGGCGCCGATTGACGCTTGTTCATTTGCCGGGTGCGAAGCCGCTCGCGTATTCTGCCGTAGCCCCCAGTTCCAGCCGGTGATTTCCGTATGAGTGCCAAGCATTTCAATATCGCGGATCTGTTCGAGATCGTCGCCGACACGGTGCCCGAACGCGAGGCGATCGCCTGCGGCGATGAGCGCCGGAGCTATGCCGCGCTGGAGGAACGCGCGACCCGTCTCGCCAATTTCATGAGCGCGCGGGGAGTGGCTGCCGGCGACAAGGTCGGCCTCTACATGTACAACTGCAATGCCTACATCGAGGGCATGCTGGCGTGCTTCAAGATCCGCGCCGTGCCGGTGAACGTGAACTACCGCTACGTCGATGAAGAACTCTCGTACATCTTCAACAACGCCGATATGGTGGCCTGCATCCACCACCGCGAGTTCGCTCCGCATATCCACAAGGTGCGCAGCGCAGCACCGGGTATCAGACTCCTGATCGCGGTGGAGGATGGCTCCACGCAGCCGCTGCCTGCGGACACTGTGGAGTTGGAGGCGGCGGTGGCGCAAGGCTCGCCCGAGCGCGCTTTCGGCGAGCGCTCTGACGATGATCTTTTCATCCTGTACACCGGCGGCACTACCGGGAAACCCAAGGGTGTGATGTGGCCGCACAAGGATGTGTTCTACGCGGCCATGGGTGGCGGTGGGCACTTCCACCCGGCGGGTGCCATCCAGGCGCCTGAGGACATCGCCATCCGCGCGAAAGAAGGCTATCCGGTTTCGGGCATGGCGCTCGCGCCGCTCATGCACGGGGCCTGCTGGTGGTTCGCCTGCATCCAGCTTCTGGCCGGCTGCAAGCTGGTGTTGAACCCCAACCGTTCTCTTGTCGGCGAGCAGGTCTGGGATATCGCGGCCCGTGAACGGGTCAACTCCGTGACCATCGTGGGCGATGCGATGGCCATGCCGCTTCTAGATGCCCTCGATGCCAACCCCGGACGCTGGGACCTCTCTTCCATCTTCACGGTGGGCTCGGGGGGCGCGGTGTTCTCGGAGTCCAGACAGGCTGATTTCCGTCGTCATTTCCCCAACGTGATGATCTCGAATTCCTTCGGCTCCTCGGAGTCGGGCCAGATGGGCCGGACCACCGGGGAGCGCAAGGGCGAGGCCGGCAACAGCGGTTTGGGCAATGTGCCCAAGAGCGAGTTCATGGACGTCATCGTCGAAGAGGAGATGCGCTTTGCGTCGCCCGGCGAGATGGGCATCTTCGCGCGCTCGGGTCATATCCCCATCGGCTACTACGGTGATCCGGAAAAAACTGCCCGCACCTTCGTTATGGTCGGCGGCAAGCGTTGGTTGCTCACCGGCGACAGCGCCCGACTCGAAGCCGATACCTCCATCTCGGTGTTCGGTCGCGGCTCCAACTGCATCAACAGCGGCGGCGAGAAGATTTTTCCCGAGGAAGTCGAGGAAGCGCTCAAAGCACATGCCGATGTTTACGACGCCCTTGTGGTTGCTACTCCCGACGAGCGCTGGGGCGAGAAAGTCACGGCCGTGGTCGCGGCGCGCGGTGCGGCCCGCCCCACCCTGGACGCCTTGCAGGAAGAAGCCCGCAAGCACATCGCGGGTTACAAGGTGCCGCGTGAGCTGCACCTTGTGCCTGAGGTGCCGCGCGGCGTGAACGGCAAACCCGATTACAAGACAGCGCGCGCGATGGCGCTCTCGGGCAGCTACCGCGCCTGAGGCGCGATCTCTCACAGCAGGAACATGCAGATGGAAACACTCGATATCAGTACCAGCAGTTGCATCGTGGAGCGCGACGGCCACGTCCTCATCGTGACCCTGAACCGCCCCGAGGCGAAGAACGCCTTCAACCCGCCCATGCTGGTGGGTATGTACCGCGCCTGGCGGCTGCTGGACAGTGACGAGACGCTGCGCTGCGCCGTGCTCACCGCGCGCGGCGACACTTTCTGCGCGGGCATGGACTTGAAGGCCGGCACCAGCGGCACCGACAACGCAGAAGAAATCCAGGCGCTCATGAAGGAAGTGCCGAACCTGCACTGGCAAGCGCTGCTGCGCGACAACCGCCCGCTCAAACCCGTGATCCTCGCGGTGGAAGGCTACGCGCTCGCAGGCGGCACCGAGATCCTGCAGGGCACGGATATCCGCGTGGGCGCGGAAGACGCCACCTTCGGCGTCACCGAGGTTGCACGCGGGCTCTATCCGATGTCGGGCTCCACCATCCGCCTGCGCCGCCAGATTCCTTACTGCATCGCAGCCGAAATCCTGCTCACCGGCCGCCATGTCACCGCTCAAGAGGCGCTCGATTGGGGTCTCATCAACCGCGTGGTGCCCAAGGGCAAGACCCTCGAGGTCGCGCTGGACATCGCCGCCGCCATCAGCCGCAATGGCCCCGTCGCCGTGCGCGCGGTGATGAAGTCGCTACGCGAGCATGAGGAGTGCCTGCCAGAAGCCGAGGCCATGCTGAAGTCCGACGAAGTGGGCTGGCCGGTTTTTGCCACCGAGGACGCCAAAGAAGGGATGCGCGCCTTCAAGGAAAAGCGCCCCGCCGAATTCAAGGGCCGCTGAGGCTCTCACAGGAGATACACGATGACTGC
>CAJADV010000285.1 GCA_903938575.1 uncultured Gammaproteobacteria bacterium | reverse complement strand
GGCGACACGCCATACCGAGATAGCCGGCGTCGTATCCCGGGCAATCGCTGCCCACCAGCACCACCGCGGGGTAGTCGCCAAGCACCCGGACGCAAGCACGACGCATTCGCTCCCCGAGAGACCCATCACCCTGCGGCAGAGGATCAAGGCCCTTGCCTTGAACCAGATGCCGGAAACACGGGTGCCCGGGATCATCAACGCACAGCACCGAGTCCCACCCCGCGGGAACCGCGGCAAGACAGCGCGCCACATCCCGAAGCAGATGCTCAGCGAGTAGCGCGGCACCCTCGGGCCCAAGTGCAGGCTGCAGGCGAGTCTTGACTCGCCCGGGCACAGGCGCCTTGGCAAACTGCAGCACGCAGCCACGCCGCTCAGTGGCCATAGTAGTCCCCGTGCAAGATGTGGGGATCGGCTCCCATACGGTAGCGAAGCCGCAGTCTCCACATGAGAGCGATAGTGCGCAGCGCGCCCGCACTGTCCCAGCGCCGACCAGAGGACTCGAGGATCTGCGGCAAGGCAAGCGGCGCCTTGCGAGCGCGCAGCAGGGTGCAGATGGCTATGTCCTCCATGAGCGGTTGCTCGGGAAAACCCTCTACGGCCTCGTATAGGCTACGACCGACGAAGAGACCCTGATCGCCGGTAGCGATATGACTGAGGCGCGAGCGCCAATGCATGAAGAAGGCAACCACGGGCAGCCAGCGTGAGCGTCCGCGCAACCGGGGACGCCAGAAACCCCAGATGTCACCCGGCGCCAGGGCCGCGATGGCGGCCAGTGCCTCTGGCGGCACCCGTGTATCGGCGTGCAGGAAGACAAACAGATCGGTACGGGCCTCTTGCGCACCTGCACGCATCTGCGCCGCCCGCCCGCGGGAAACCTGCAGAAACCGCGCCCCGTTGGCGACCGCGATCTCGCAGGTAGCATCAGTGCTGCCGCCATCGCAGACGATTATTTCAGCGCTTGTGCCCAGCCCCGCAAGATCCCGCAACAGCAGAGGCAATGCGAGCGCCTCGTTCAGCGTTGGAATGATGATGCTGATACGCATACCCGTTCAGGCACTCAAGCCGCGAGCGCCCCGGAGCAACTGCTGCCCTGCCCCGCCGTGCAACCCCAGCAGTGCTCACCACCGCGGATGGGTGCGCCCACCGGCAGCTCACCAAGCAGATCCCGGAGATGCAGCCGGCGGTCGCTCGCAAGCAAGGGCAGATCGAGCATCTGGTTGAAATCGCAGTCGTACGCGAACCCTCGCCAGTCAATGCTGATCAGCCGACGACACATGACGTGTTCCAGATTGCGCTCTTCGAAACTGCTCCGCAGCAGCTCGAGGTAAGCGGCAAACTGGTTCTGGGCCAGCAGCACGGCTCCGAAGCGCGCAACCGGCAGATTGGTCAGCGTGAGTAAGCGATCGAACTCGATACCGAAACGACTGCGCAATTCGCGCTTGTAGTCCTGCTCGAGCGGCTGTTGCGGCGGCGGGAGGGAGGGACCCCGCGGATTGAACACGAGATCGAGCTCAAGAGGCCCGCCCCTTCCGTACCCAAGCGCGTTCAACCGCAGCAGACCCTCGATGGAGCGTGAATACACGCCCTTGCCCCGCTGGGCATCGACGTTTTCTTCGAGATAACACGGCAACGAGGCAGTAACCACGACGCCTTCCGCCGCCAGAAATTCGGCGAGATCCTCCTGACCCGGCTCAAGCAGGATGCTGAGATTGCAGCGATCGATCACCCGCAACCCACGTCGCCGCGCCGCACTCGCGAGATACCGGAAATGCGGGTTCAATTCTGGCGCACCGCCCGTCAGATCGAGGACCTTAACACCGTGCGCGTCGATAACCCGGAGCACCAGGTCCACCGTCTCACGGTCCATGCTCTCGGTACGCGAGGGGCCGGCGTTCACATGGCAGTGCGAGCAACTCTGGTTGCAGCGGTAGCCAAGATTCACTTGCAGCGTATCGACGCCGAGCCGGTCGATCTGTGGAAAATCAGTCTGGAGCAAGAGCGGACGTGTGTCCTGCATGGGGATTTCGCAGTGTTGCCTCGGAAGCGGCGCTAGCAAAACACGGCGCGCGCGCGCTTCGCAATGGTCGTTGGCATGTACATGACGGCCGGAGAGCTTTGCCGGAGCACCGGGCCCGACATAGAATGCCGCGCGTCTTACGTCCCCATAGTTCAATGGATAGAACGGGGTCCTCCTAAGACCCAGATGCAGGTTCGATTCCTGCTGGGGACACCAAGACGCCGTTTCACACCGTCCCAGATAGTTTTAAATCAATACGTTG
>CAJADV010000284.1 GCA_903938575.1 uncultured Gammaproteobacteria bacterium | reverse complement strand
GCAAGCCAAGTCCCATTGCCTCCAGCACCGAGAGCGGGAGTCCCTCCCAGCGCGACGAGGAAAAGAACACGTCGCTACCGGCCAACGCGGCCCCCAAATCAGGCACCGTGCCGTGCAGGCGCACCATCGGCGCGAGTCCCGTCTCGTTCAGCGCCGCCTCGAACCGCGAACGCTCGGGGCCGTCACCGAACACATCGACAGCAAAACTGTCCCGCCCGGCATCCAGTGCCGCGAGCGCCGCCACCACGGCAAGCAGGCCCTCGGGATTTTTCTGGCGATTGAACCGGCTGACCGTCGCGATGCGCAGTGGCGCGCCAGGCTGACCATGTAATCTGCGCGGTGTGACGGGCACCTCTACGCCATTGCGGATCACGACCGAGCGGCGCCGAGCGAGACCAAGCCGACGCGCCGCATGGCTCTCGTCCTCGGAGACGAATACGCTGAGCGCGGTGCGCCGCTCGAGAACGCGCTGCAGCACGAGCAACGCGGAACGGCGCAGACCCGGAGCGTGGCCACCGAAATGGAGCCCGTGGTGGGTATGGATGACCGGAACACCGCCGGGCACACACAGGCGTGCAAGGACGCCGGCACCGTGCCCGTGGGAGTGCAAGACCGACGCACCACGCGCACGAACGAACGCTCGCAGCCGCAGCAGATCCGCAGGCCGCAGGCTGCGACTGCCTATGGCGAGCATGTTTGCTTCGCCAACGACCTCGGCATAACGCCCCCAATAAGGCGCCTCGCGCGGGCACGCGACCAGGAAGACACACTGATCGCGCAGGCCGCGGAGGAGCTTAAGTACATGCTCCGGACCACCACCGACATCCGCACGAGAGGACACCAGCGCAACGCAGGGGCGACTGTTGCCAGACCCGCTCACCGTGCTCACCGCACGGGTTCCGCGGGCTGCGCGCTACGCAAGCGGAACGCTATCGCCACCAGAACGAGGAAGGTGGGTGCGCTAAGGAACATGGTGAAGGTATCCGAAAACGCCATGCGCGCCAGTTCCCCCATGACCACGCCCGCCGCTGCTGCGCGAAAGCGGTTGACCACTACGTCGGAGGTACGGCGCAGCAAGCCCCAAATCATCAGCGCCCACATCGCCAGATAGCTCGCGATGCCAAGCAGTCCGAGTTCGAGGAAGATCCGCAGAAACGTGTTGTCGACCTGCAGACCCGTGATATCCGTGGTTCGTTTGTAGCCGATGCCAAAGGGATTCCACTGCGTGATGCGAATGAGGTCATACCAGTTGGAATAACGCCGTGACTCCACAAGAAGGGTCGGATCACCGGCCAGCCCGAACCGGGTCAGCACCGCGCCAAGGAACTCGGGATCCATCACCCGCATCAAGGCCCACGCCGCGGCGACGCCCATCAGGACCGCCAGCGTAAGCACCGCGAGACTGCGCACGATGGCTCGCGGCTCCACGCGAATGCTGAAAACGATGGCGAACACCACGGAAACGCCGATTTGCAGCAAGGAGGCCCGGGAAGCGGTGGCGAGCACGCCATAGAGCAATAGCGCGATCGTGATGCCGACCTGCAGCAGGCT
>CAJADV010000283.1 GCA_903938575.1 uncultured Gammaproteobacteria bacterium | reverse complement strand
GGTGCTGCTATCGGCTGCCGCCGAACTGGGCGCGCCGCTGCTCATCCGGCAGTTCATGGATGCCCATGTACAAACCGGCCACTACCCGCTGCAGCCCCTGTTGCTGCTTGGAATTGCTTATGTTGTGTTGCAGGGCATCGGCGCCACGGCGGGTTACGCGCAGGGTGTGGTGCTGGCGCGCATCGCGCTCTCTGCCGTCGCCGAGATCCGCCGCAACGCCTTCCACACCGCACTGCGCCTGCCGGTGGCATGGTTCGACCGCACACCCGTGGGCGTGGTGGTGTCGCGTCTCACCAACGACACCGAGGCCGTAAAAGATTTTTACCTGAACGTGCTGGGCGTGTTGGTAGCCAATAGCGCGCGGGTGATCGGCATGGCCATCGCCATGCTGCTGCTTGACTGGCGACTCGCCATTCCCTGCCTGGTGTTCCTGCCCTTGGCGCTCACCGTGATGTGGGTCTACCAGCGCGCCAGCGGGCCGCGCTTTCGCGCCGTGCGCGCGGCGCTCGCGCAGATCAACGCGAATCTTTCCGAGAGCATCGGCGGCATCCGCGTGGTGCAGCTCACTCGCCAGCTGGGGCCCTTCGCGGAGCGCTTCGAGGCGCAGAGCCGGGTGCACTACACCGCACGCATGGCCTCGCTCAGGCTCGATGCCTTGCTGCTGCGGCCGATGGTGGATGTGCTGCTGCAGTGCTGCATGGCGGCGCTGGTGCTGTGGTTCGGCACGCGTGCCTTGGGCGGCGGCGTGGAGATCGGCGTGATCTACGTGTTCGTGAATTACCTCGGGCGCTTCGGCGAGCCGGTGGTGGACGTGACGCACCGGCTGAGCATGCTGCAGAACGCCATGGTCTCGGCCACGCGCGTCTTCGAGCTCTGCGACCGCAGCGATGCCCGCGAGTTGCGCGCCACCGGCCCGCTGCCCGCAGACACGCGGCTCCGCGCGAGTGGGCTGGGCTTTGCCTACGAGGGCGGCGAGCAGGTGCTGCACGACATCAGCTTCGATCTGCCGCCCGGGCAGTTCCTCGCGCTGGTGGGCCCGACCGGCAGCGGCAAGAGCACGCTCGCCGGGCTGCTGTTGCGCTTCCATGCCGCGCAGACCGGCACGCTCACCATGGGAGGCGTCCCGCTCGAGCAGATCGCCGACGATGATTTCCATCGCCTGGTGGCGTATGTGCCGCAGGATCCTTTCCTGCTCGCGGGCAGCCTCGCGTCGAATATCGATTTCGGTTTTGGCGCGAGCGCGCAGGACATCGAATCAGTGATGGAGCGCGTGGGCCTTGCGCCCTTCGTGCGGGGTCTGCCGCAGGGGTTGGACACGCCGGTGGGCGAGCGCGGCAGCGCGCTCTCAGCAGGTCAGCGCCAGCAGGTGATTCTGGCCCGCGCGCTGCTGCGAAACCCCGCCGTGCTGGTGCTGGACGAGGCCACCGCGAGCATCGACAGCGGCACCGAGGCGCTGCTGCAGGAAGCGCTGCACAAACTGAAGGGCGAGGTCTCGATGGTGATCATCGCGCACCGGCTGTCCACGCTGCGCGAGGCAGACGAGATCCTGGTGCTCGCCCGCGGCCGCCTGCAGGAGCGCGGCACGCACGATGC
>CAJADV010000282.1 GCA_903938575.1 uncultured Gammaproteobacteria bacterium | reverse complement strand
ATGACAACGACAACGGCAGCGTCTTGCGAGGCTGGAAGGCCTTGCCATCCCAGACCGGCCGCACGGCCATGCGCGATACCCCGAGGATGGCCACCTCAGGCGTGTTCACGATCGGCGTGAAACCCTCACCACCCATGTTGCCCAGACTCGAAATACTGAAACACCCGCCCTGCATCTCAGCGGGCTTCAATTTACGCGTGCGCGCCTTGTCAGCCAATTCACGCGCCTCCGCGGCGAGCTCCCACACGGTCTTGCGGTCGACATCGCGGATCACGGGCACAACCAGCCCCTGCGGCGTATCGACCGCGATGCCGATGTGAATGTATTTCTTCATGACGAGCTGCGTCCCGTCGGGCGCGAGCGAGGAATTGAACCGGGGATGCTCTTTCAGGGCGCGGGCGCAGGCCATCAGGAGGAAGGGTAATGGCGTGAGCTTGTTAGCCCGCTTTTCCATCTCGGCCTTCATGCTCTCGCGGAAGGCTTCGAGATCGGAGACATCGGCGTAATCGAACTGCGTTACGTGCGGCACGTTCAGCCAGCTGCGCGACATGCTGGTCACGGTGACTTTCTGGATGCCCGTGAGCGCCAGGTTCTCGACCGGGCCAAAGGCGGCGAAGTCCACCGCCGGCACCTGCGGCAGGCCCATGACACCGCTCGCGCGCGGCGGCTCGGCGAGCCGTTTCTTCACGTAGCCCTGCACGTCTTCCTTCAGGATGCGCCCCTTCGGACCGCTGCCCGGGAGCTGCGCGAGAGCGACGCCCAGCTCACGCGCGAGTTGCCGCACCGCGGGCCCCGCGTAGGGGGTCTCCGGACTGGAGCGCTGACGCTGCGCGGCCGTACTGCCCGGCAGATGGCTCTCTTTTTCGAGCAGCCGGGCAATGGCGAGCCCGGCATCGCCTTCGGGCACGTCCACTGCGGGAGCGGGAGCGGGCACGGACGCAGCAACGGCGACCGCAGCGGCAGGCTGGGCAGGAGCGGCGGGCACTACGGCAACGGCCGCGGCAGGCGCAGCAGCAACCACCGCCTCATCGGGCCGAAGGACCGCGATCCGCTCACCCGTAGTCACCTGCGCGCCCACGCGCACATCCACCGACACGATGATGCCCGCGGCAGGCGCAGGCATCTCCATCGATGCCTTATCGCCTTCCAGCACGAGAAGCGAGGCTCCCTCGGCCACCCTGTCCCCCGCGCGCACAGCGATCTCGATCACCTCGACGCTGGCGGCACCACCCAGATCAGGCACCAGCACATCGATCAACCCGGCATCACCAGCCACAAGCGGCAGCGCAACAGGCGGTGCGGCACGACGCTCTGCGGCACCGGGCGCTGCGGCAGCAGCGCGCGCAGGCTCCGCGTCGGCAGACGCAGTAGCCAATGCGACCGACACCACGGCGGCGGCTGCAGGCGCAGGCGCCGCATCCGGCACGACCACGGCATCCTCCGCAACCTCAAGCACAAGGATGGCATCGCCCTGCTTTACCCGGTCACCGATCTTCAGGCAGAACTCACGCACGGTGCCCGCGAAGGGCGCGGGGATTTCCATCGAGGCCTTGTCGGATTCGAGCGTGACCAGCGGCTGCTCGGCCGCAACCGCCTGGCCCACCGCCACGGTGAGCTCGATCACTTCGACTTCGGCGGAGCCGCCCAGGTCGGGTACGGTGACGGTTTGCAGTTTCACGTTCACTCTCGCGCGCGGGGCGCGCTCCTACACGGTCGTCGGGTTGGGTTTTTCGGGATCGATGCCGTACTTCGCGATCGCGTCGGCGACCACTTTGGGCTTGATCCGGCCTTCATCAGCCAGCGCTTTCAGCGCGGCCACCACCACGAAATGGCGATCGACCTCGAAGAAGTGTCGTAGCCGGGCCCGCGTGTCACTGCGGCCAAAGCCATCGGTGCCCAGCACGGTGAAGCGCTGCTTGACGAACTGGCGCAGGCCATCGGTGTGGGACTTGATGTAATCCGTGGCCGCGACCACCGGCCCCGTCGCACCTTCCAGCGCAGCGGTGACATAGGGCACTCGCGGCGCTGCGGCAGGATGCAGCATGTTCCAGCGCTCGCAGTCGATGCCTTCGCGGCGCAGCTCGTTCACGCTGGTGAGGCTCCACACATCGGCATCGACGCCGAAGTCGGCGCGCAGCATGGCCGCGGCAGCACGCACCTCGCGCAGGATCGTGCCTGCACCCATCAGCTGCACCACGTTCTTCGCCTTGGGCGCTGCGCTCTCGACGCGGTACATGCCCCGTACGATGCCGTCCTCGGCGCCGGCCGGCATCTCCGGCTGCACGTAGTTCTCGTTCATCGTGGTGATGTAGAAAAACTTGCTCTCGTCGCGGCCGTACATCACCTCGAGTCCGTGATGGATGATCACCGCCAACTCGTAGCCGTAGGCCGGGTCGTAGCTCACGCAGTTGGGGATGGTGGCCGCCAACACGTGGCTGTGGCCGTCCTGGTGCTGCAACCCCTCGCCGTTCAGCGTGGTGCGTCCGGAGGTAGCGCCGATCAGGAAGCCACGCGCGCGCTGGTCGCCCGCCGCCCACGCCAGATCGCCGATGCGCTGGAAGCCGAACATCGAGTAGTAGATGTAGAACGGCACCATCGTGAGGTTGTGGTTCGCATAGGACGTGGCCGCCGCGATCCAGGCTGACATCGCACCGGCCTCGTTGATGCCCTCTTCGAGGATCTGGCCCTTGCGGTCTTCCTTGTAGTAGAGAATCTGGCCTGCATCGTGCGGTGTGTAGCGCTGACCCACCGAGGAATAGATGCCGAGCTGGCGGAACATGCCCTCCATGCCGAAGGTGCGTGCCTCGTCGGGCACGATGGGCACGACGCGCTCACCGAAACCGGGCTCTTTCACCAGCGAGGACAACAGCCTGACAAAGGCCATGGTCGTGGAGATTTCGCGGTGGCCGCTGCCCTTCAACTGCGCGGCGAAGCTCTCTAGCGGGGGCAGGGTGAGCTTCTCGTCGGTGACCACGCGGTTGGGCATATAGCCCCCGAGCGCCTCGCGGCGCTGGCGCATGTACACCATCTCGGGGCTGTCGGGACCCGGGCGGTAATAGGGAACGGTTTTCAGTTCCTCATCGGTAAGCGGAATGCTGAAGCGCGTGCGGAATTTCTTCAGGCTCTCGAGATCCATCTTCTTGACCGAGTGCGTCTCGTTCGCCGCCTCGCCCGAACTGCCCATACCGTAGCCTTTTACGGTCTTGGCGAGGATCACCGTAGGCTGGCCCTTGTGGTTGAAGGCCTCCCAATAGGCGGCGTAAACCTTGTAGGGGTCGTGGCCACCGCGGTTGAGATACATGATGTCGTCGTCGGAGAGATCCTTCACGAGTTCTGCGGTCTCCGGGTATTTGCCGAAGAAATGCTCGCGCGTGTAGGCCCCGCCGTTGAATTTGTAGTTCTGGTATTCGCCGTCGCAGACTTCGTCCATGCGCTTCTGCAGCAGGCCGGACTCATCGCGCGCGAGCAGCGGATCCCAGAGCCGTCCCCAGATCACCTTGATCACGTTCCAGCCAGCGCCGCGGAAAATACCCTCCAGTTCCTGGATGATCTTGCCGTTGCCACGCACCGGGCCGTCGAGACGCTGGAGGTTGCAGTTGACCACGAAAATCAGGTTGTCGAGGCCCTCGCGGCCGGCCAGCCCGATGGCACCCAGCGATTCGGGTTCGTCACACTCGCCATCGCCCAGAAAGGCCCAGACCTTGCGGTCGGCGTGGTCGGCCATGCCACGGTTCTGCTGGTAGCGCATGACGTGAGCCTGGTATATCGCCTGGATCGGGCCAAGGCCCATCGAGACGGTCGGGAACTGCCAGTACTCCGGCATCAGCCAGGGGTGCGGGTAGGACGACAGGCCGCGGCCGTCGACCTCACGGCGGAAGTTATCGAGCTGCTCCTCGGACAGACGGCCCTCGAGGTAGGAGCGGGAATACATGCCGGGCGCGCTGTGGCCCTGATACATCACGATGTCGCCGGGCTTGCCCGGGCGTGCGGCGCGGAAAAAATAGTTGAAGCCCACGTCGTAGAGCGTGGCGCTGGAGAGGAATGTGGCGATGTGGCCGCCAAGGCCCTCGTCCGAATCGTTGGCGCGCATCACCATGGCAAGCGCGTTCCAGCGGATCAGCGAGCGGATGCGCCGATCGACGAACAGGTCTCCCGGCATATGCCGTTCCGACTCGGGCGTGATGGTGTTGCGGTAGCGCGTGGTGATGGCCGGCGGCAGCTTCACACCGGCGTCGGTGGCGTGGTCGGCCAGACACTTCAGCAAATAGGCCGCACGGCCCTTGCCGCGGTGTCGAACCACCGCCTCGAGCGCGTCGATCCACTCCTGCGTTTCCGCGGAATCGATGTCCTCCTGCATGAAACTCCCCTGCTGTCCCGTGGCTCTGGCCCCGGGAGCAATGCTAACCGAAAACGCTATCTGCTCAGCGCCAAGCGCGGCAGGACAGCACAGCTTGCCCTCGTGGCTCAGGCGTCCGGAATCAGGCTGACCGCGATGCGGTTGTTGCGCGCCGCCACGGCATTCCACTGACCTGCCGAGGTCCCCTTCTCCGGCGCGGGGTAGGGCGCGTTGCGCCCCTCGTCTCCGAGCCCATCGACTTCCACACGGATACCGGATTCGGCAATGGCAGGCGATGCGAGCAGGGCGCGGAACTCCGACGTCTGCCGGGAACTGGCGATGCGCGCATCCTGCTTGCTGAAAAAGCCCTTGACCTCGCAGCTGTCGATAGACGCCGTGGCATCGGCCACGCGCCAGCCGGCACTGGAGGCCACCAGACAATACTGTCCCGAGTGGCCCTCCAGCTTGATCTTGCCGGTGAACCCGACCCCCTGCAGACGCTCTACCAGGCCACGCACAAACTCGACCCGGTCACCACCAAACGGCGCCTCGCCGTAGGGATACTGCAGGGTCTGGCTGAGCGCCCAGGAGAGCGTGTCGGCGTAGGGCTGGCGCGCATCGTCTGCGGTGTTGCCCTGCATGCTTCCCACGAAGAACCCGAACACGGCTGCGGCTGCCGCCAGCACCGTGGCCAGCGACCAGGACGGGCCAGCCCGCTCGTCGTCGCGACGATTGGCCTCGTCGAAAGACGACGGCTGCGAGACCGGGGCCGGAGCACGCTCGGCGAGGCGCGGGGCTTCCGGCTCATCGGCTATCTCTGAGCGCGTGGCCGAGAGAAATCCCTCTGCCGCGACGGGCGGCTCTGCCGCGGAAGCAGACATCTCCGCGGGAACTGCGAGGGGATCATTGGCAGCACCACTGCGCTGGTCGATGCGGCGGAACACCGCTCGCAGCAACTCGCGGGTCGGCGGCTTGGGCAGGATGTCTACGGCCCCGAGCGCCTGGGCCTGGCCGACGTACAGGTCGCCGGATTTGGCGGTGTACATGACGATGGGAATACGGGCCGCGAGGGAGTTGTTCTTGATCTCCTTCACGGCATTGAAGCCTTCCATCCCGGGCATCAGGTGATCCATGAAGATCACGCCGGGGTGGTGATCCTGCAGATAACCCAAGGCCTGCTCGGGGTTGTCGATCACATCGACCTGAAATTCCTCGCGCTCCAGCATGAACCGCAGCACCTGCGAGGCGGTGCGGGAGTCATCAACGATCAGCGCCGTCTTGTTCTGCATGCTGGCAGCCGGGTAGTGGCGAATCACCGCTTAGTGTAGTGCTCGGCCCGGATCCTGCGTCGGCAGGGCCCATTCAAACCGGTAGTATTTGGCATCGGCCTTCCAGCGCCCGTCGGGGTCGACGCGCCGACCGGGCGGTGCCTCCGAAACCTTGGCCCGATGCGCCTGACCGGTGCTGTACAGCACCAGCGCGTGACGATCCGCCCCGGCCAAACGGCTGCGGAACCACTGCAGCCAGTTGTCGCGCCCGATCGTCTCGAGCTCACGTGCAACCTGCTCGAGATCGTCGAAACCGTAGGAGCCCAGCCCGAGATCTGACCACAGCCGCTCGGTTTTTTCGGCGAGGGATCGGGGTTTCTCGCGCAGCCGCGCCGCGAGGGCCATGCGCTGCCCGTTGAACACCTCATCACTCATGCCGCCCAGCACCTCGGATTGTCGGGCGAGATAAGCCTCGAACTCCTTCACCAGCGCCGCAGGATCAGCCACCGGCGACTGCACCCCGAGCAGCAGGCCCGGCGCGCGTGCCAGCGGGTAGGGCTGGGCAAAAACCACGTAACCAAGTTGGCGCTCGGTACGCAGCTCGTTGAAGAAAGATGGCCCAAGTACCTGCCCGGCCAGTGCAACCCGGGCCCGCTCGGCCACGCTGGGAGCGCTGCCCTGCAGGTACATCAGCAGCGCTGAGTCGGGGTGTTCAATGGCGACACTGCGCACCGACTCACCGCCCGGCAGGGCCAGCACTTCGATAGCGGGCACAGCCGCTCCCGGCTCACCGCGCAGGGCATCACGAACCTTCAGTCCGAGCGCTAGCGCCTCATCGGCCAGCAGGTTGCCGTGCGCGAGTACCTCTACAGACGCGCCGGAACGCAGCCCCGTGGCAAAATCCGCGAGATCCTGCTCGGTGGCGCCTGTCAGCGCCGCGCGGAGTTCGGCATCGGTATAACTGCGCCGGACCATGGTGTTGCCCAGACGGTCGATCAGCTGGGTGTAGGGACGCTCCCGATCACTGTTGCCGAGCTCGCGCAGCAACTCGGTCTTGAGACTGCCGAAGCGCTCGGCGGGAAAGCTGCTGCGTTGCAGCGATCGCAAGATCTTGTCGAGCAGCACGTCCATGCGCTGGTCATAGCCGCCCAACTTGAGACTCAGTCCGCGTGAGGATGGCGAGATGCCGTACTGCAAGCCGGCCAGCGTGGCCGGGTAAGCGAACTCGTTCAGATCATCCTGCACGAGCATCGCGAACAGTGAGCCGAGCGCTGCATCGCGGGCGGTAGCCGTGGCGCGCGCCGACAACAGTTGTACGTAAAGTGAGGCCTTCGGCCCGGGGAACTCGGCGTCTTGCAGATGCCACAGCCGATAGCCCGACTCATCGGCCAAGGCCACCGGACGCGCACCCGCACCGGCGGCGAGCGGCTTGGTCGCCACGCGGTCGGGCAGGAACTCGTTGGGAGCGGGCAACGCAAGCGAAGCGGCCTTGGCGGCAGCGTCGGCCAACGCCGCGGCATCGAGTCTGCGCGTGGCATAGGGAGCATCGAACCAGCGACTCTCACGATCAGTCTGCAGGCTGTGGTCGGTGACCGTGAGCAGCATGTTGTCGGGGCGCAGCTGTGCGAGGTAACTGCCGATAAACCCCGCGTCGTAGTCTGCGTAGAGATAAGGCCCGCGCAGCACGTCGGCCACGGGGTAATCAGCCAGGCCATTGGCAATGGCGATCACGCTGGCGCTGGCGCTGCCCTTTTCCTTGAAACGGAAGCCGAGATCACCGAGCGCTGCCTGCTCACGGTAGCGCCAGGGTTCCACGCCACCCTCGCGTAACTGGCTGATCGCCTTGAACACCAGAGCCACGACGGCATCGCGCTCGACGAGCCCGCTCGCGGTGAGTTGTACCGTCACCTGGAAGGCATCCTGGCCGAAGAGATCGAAGCCGGCACCGGCACTGAGGCCCTCGGCCAGACCGCGGGCCTTCAGAACCGAGAGCAGGCCTCCAGGGCCCTCATGTCCCAGCAAGTTACCGATGTAATCCAGCGGCTTCGCTGCCGGACGCTCGCGGCTGGAGGGTACGGGGAAGAGCATCGCAATTTCGCGGGTTTCCTTTTCGGGGCGAATGCGCACCTCGAGCGGCAGCAGGCCGGCGGCGAACATGGGCGGCACCGTCTCGAGCGCAGCGGCATTGCGGTTCCCGATGGGCTCGAAGCGCGGACGCACCAGCGACTCCAGCTGATCGAGCGGCTGCTTGCCGAGCACCACCAGGGTCATCAGGTTGGCCGAGTAGTGGCGCTCATGAAACGCCAGCAGTTCGGCGCGGATGTCACCCTCGGTCGGGCGCAGGGTCTGCAGATTACCCACCGCCAGCTTGGCCAGCGGATGCGCCGGCTGCACCAGTTCGCGCAGTACGTCGTACTCGCGTCGCGCGTCGTCCTTCAAACCCATGCGGTATTCAGAGTCGACCGCATTAGCCTCGCGCTGCACATACTCGGGCGTGAACAGTGGCGCCACGAAAAACTGCGCGAACCGGTCGAGTGCGGGCTCCAGGCTGTCGGGTTCGATGTCGAAGAAGAAATTGGTGTGATCCACCGCGGTGTAGGCGTTGTGCGAACCGCCGTGTGCATTGATGAAATCCTGGTATTCGGCCGAATCGGGATATTTCGCAGTGCCCAGGAACAGCATGTGCTCCAGAAAGTGCGCCAGACCCTGACGGTCGGCGGGGTCGTCTCCGCTGCCGGTCTGCACGCGGAGGCTGGCAGCGGACTTGTCCGCAGCGGGGTCGGAGACCAGCATGACACGCAGGTGATTGGGCAATTCGAGGTAACGATACTCACGCTTGTCGAGTTCGCTGCGCACCACGGCAGGCGGGGCCTGCGCGGTAATGGCGCAGGCTGCCAGCACGATCACGGCAAGGAACGGCAGGAGACGGGCTGAGAGGACGTGCATGGGTACTCCGCGCGGAAGATGGTGTCAGGACGAGCGCTTGCGGATCAGGAAGGCATAGGCGCCGTCGGCCTCGGTGGATTCGAGCAGCACATCACCGCTCTGCTCGCAAAAAACGCGGAAATCCCGCGCCGAACCTGCGTCGGTCGAAAGCACGCGGAGCAAGCCGCCGGCGGGCAGGCCATTCAGGCCCTTCTTGGCCTTGAGCAGCGGTAACGGACAACCGAGTCCGCGCGCGTCGACCTCGTGAATGGACTCGCCCATTGCCTGTACTTCAGCCCTGGAAACCGCATGCTAGTATAGCCCTCGAGTCCTCGTGCCCGACCATCTGGGGGCGTCGGTGCCGATGGAATTATTTTCCCGCGCCGCACTCCAATCGGGCGACGGATGCCGAGCCATCCCTTTCCCAGGATCGCAACGAGTTGGACTCCCTCCCCTTTCTTCCCGCCGCGACACCGGCCCTGCGCCGCAGCCTGCTGGCTACAGCCACCCTGCTGGCGTTTGCTGCAATGCCTGTGACCGCCGTTGATATCGAGCTGCCCTCGCTGGGCGATGCCTCGTCGGCGGCAGTATCTCCGGTGGTCGAGCGCAAACTGGGCGGCGCCTGGCTTCGCATGTTCCGCGGGCAGGTAAAGACCGTCGAGGACGCGCTGCTGCAGGATTACCTGGAGCAGGTGGTATTCGACCTCGCCACGCACAGCGAACTTACTGACGCGCGCTTGCATGTGGTCATCGTCGACAACGAAACACTCAACGCCTTTGCCGTGCCGGGCGGGGTGGTGGGACTGAACAACGGCCTGCTGCTGGCTGCACAGCATGAGGACGAGCTCGCTTCGGTGATAGCCCACGAACTGGCGCACCTCAGCCAGCGCCATTACGCCCGGAGCGTCGAAGAGGCAAAGCGAAACGCTGTACCGAACGCGCTCATCCTGCTGAGTTCGCTGGTGCTGGCAGCGACGGCCGGCGGGGGCTCCCAGAGCAGCATGGCGGCCATTGCGGCCGGCCAGGCGGCGATTCAGCAGCAACAGCTGCGCTTCAGTCGCGACAACGAGCGCGAGGCCGACCGGTTGGGCATGCTGACACTGGTGGGCGCGGGCTATGACCCGAACGGCATGCCGAGGATGTTCTCGCGCATGCTCGAATCCATGCGCTACAACACCCGTCGCCCACCCGAATTCCTGCTCTCGCACCCGGTTACGGAAAGCCGCGTGTCCGACGCCAAGAACCGTGCGCGTAACCAGCGGCAGGACGGCAAGCAAGACAGTGCGGATTTCTCTTTCATGCAGGCGCGTGTGCGGCTCGGCTTCGAGGAAACGCCCGGCTATGCAATCAAGCGCTTTCGCGCCGAGATCGCCAACGATGAGGGTCTCTCACCGGGCAACCGCTACGGACTGGTACTCGCGCTGACGCGAACCAGCGAATTCGAAGAGGCACGCGCGGAGCTCGCACCGCTGCAGAAAAACTACCCCAACAGCATTCCGTTGATGCTGGCGGCTGCAGAACTCGATCTCGCCTCGGGACGCAGCGGCGACGCCGTCCTGCTCCTGCAGCAGCAGCTGTCGGTCAATCCGGGCAACCACCCGCTTACGATGCTTTACGCCGATGCCCTGCTACGCGCGGGCAAACCGCAGGAAGCAGAGACGCTGCTGGTGGAACACGCCGAGGACCACCCTGACGACCCGCAGGTCTGGTACGCGCTCGCCGAGACGCACGGCCTGGCCGGGAACATTCTCGATGTGCACCGCGCGCGCGCCGAATACTTCATCCTGAACGGCGCTCTGGAGCAGGCAGAAAAGCAACTCGGCTATGCGTTGAACCTGGCCCGCGACGACTTCCACGCCACGGCCGGCATACAGGCGCGCATCACCGACATCCGCGATATGCAGCAGGAGATGAAAGACCTCTGATGAATGGCTGCCGGGCGGGCTCGGTGGCTTGACGCCATCAACTCCGGGGAAAAGCCCTGCCCTATGCGTTGCCGCTCACGGCCAATGCGCGCTGCTTCGAGAAGTTCAGCATCCGCTGCAACGGCAGCAAGGCCTTCTGGCAGAGCTCCGGAGACACCAGGATCTCACCGCTGCCATGCTCGAGGCAGTACAGCAGGCTCTGCAGATCGTTCATGGCCATCCACGGGCAGTGCGAGCAGCTCCGGCAGGTGGCGCCCTCGCCTGCCGTGGGAGCGATGATGAATTCCTTGTCGGGCACCTGTTTTTTCAGCTGATAGAAGATGCCCTGATCCGTGGCGACCACGAATTGGCGGTTAGGGAGGGTGCGTGCGGCGTCGATGATCTGGGTGGTGCTGCCCACCGCGTCCGCCAGCTCGATCACGGCCTGCGGCGACTCGGGATGCACCAACACGGCGGCGTCAGGGTAGACACGCTTCATGTCCTCGATGCCCTGTGCCTTGAACTCTTCGTGCACGATGCAGGAGCCGTCCCACAGCAGCATGTCTGCGCCCGTCTCGCGCTGCACCCACGAGCCGAGATACTTGTCAGGAGCCCAGAGGATTTTCTCGCCCCGTCCGCTAAGGTACTCGACCACCTCGAGGGCGATACTCGATGTGACCACCCAATCGGCGCGCGCTTTCACCGCCGCCGAAGTATTGGCGTAGACCACCACGGTGCGGTCAGGGTGCTGGTCACAGAAGGCAGAGAACAGATCAACGGGGCAGCCTACATCGAGCGAACAGGTAGCCTCCAGGGTGGGCATCAGAACGCGCTTGGTCGGGGTGAGAATCTTGGCCGTCTCGCCCATGAAACGCACGCCAGCGACCACCAGCGTGGTGGCGGCGTGATCATGGCCGAAGCGAGCCATCTGCAGGGAATCCGAGACAAGACCGCCGGTTTCCTCGGCGAGCGACTGAATATGCGGCGAGGTGTAGTAGTGCGCCACGAGCACCGCATCCTGCTCTTTGAGACGCGCCGTGATGCGGGCCTTGTATTCGGCGACCTCGTGGTCGTTGAGCTCCACGGGCGCCTTGTTGCGAAGGAATGCCTTCACCAGTTCCGCCTCGGCGGCCATGTGACCGAGCTGCATCGGATCGGTGGCGCTCATCGGCGATAACTCTCGTCAATCGGGGGATTGCTGGATCATAACATCACCCGAGGCGCGCCCGGTTCAGCGCGCGGCCTGCAGCCAGGCCGGCACAGAGGACCAGGAGCGGCGCATCTCGGCGCGGCGCGCGTCGAGCTCGGGTTCAAAGCGGGCCACGGTGCGCCAGAAGCGTGGCGAGTGGTCCAGCCGCACCGTGTGGCAGAGCTCGTGGAGCAGCACATGACGGGCCAGTTGCGGTGTGAGGAAAAGGATCTGGTAGTTGAGGCAGATGTCGCCGTGCGAGGAACAACTTCCCCAGCGCGTGCGCTGGGCACGGATGCTGACCTGTCGATACACGAGGCCGGTTTGCCGGGAAACTTCCGCCAGCAAGAGCGGCAGCGCGTCTTTGGCACGACGCATCAGCCAGCGCTCCAGTGCACGGCGGCTGGCGGCATTATCGAGACAATCCCCGCTCAGCACGAGAGTGGCGTTGGCGCCCTGACGAACACGCGCGCTGGTATTGGGTGCGAAGCGCTGCAAGAGATGCCAAGTCTCACCCAGCGCGGGCAGCGCAATCTGTGCGGGAAGCGTGACATCGGGCACGCTGAGCTCATCGGGTTCCCGGATCCCCAGCTGGTCCATCTGCTTGCCCACCCAGCCACGCCAGTCGTTGGCGAGCTTGATCAGCCAGTCGCGCTGAACGCCGGGGGGCGTCACCATCACCAACCCGTCGCGCGGGGTGAGGGTCAGCCGTACACGGCGGCTGCGGGGCGAGACCCGGATCCGGTAAGGGACGCTGCGCCCGTCATCGAGCAGAAGTTGGAGTGCGGTGTCATGCGGCATGGCCAATGGTTTGCCATAGTGCTCGTGCATGCAAGCCGGCGTGGCATTCGATGCCGGCGTCAGGCCGCTGGACTAAGGGGTGTGGGTACGTCCAGAGGCACTTCGTCGTTAGCGCCGTTTCCAGCCAGCCCGTTCCATGCTGCCAGGGTGCGGTGATGTTCGGCACCCAGATCGGCCACGTATCTCTCGAGATCGCACTGACGGGCTGCAAAAGCCAACATGGCGTCGAGCACACGCGCAAAACCGGCGAAATATTCTGATTCCGGCGCGCCTGGATCGATACTCCAGGCGTTCCGGAGTACCTCAGGCAGCAGTCTGGCGCGCGGGTTTTGGCCGTATTCGCGGTAGAAATTCATCAGGGCGAGAGCCGAGCGCTCGCCCTCGATGTGCAGCTCGGCGGGATTGGCTGGGACCACGGGAGGCTCCGGCGACGAGAAGTGCAACGTGCCATCACCGGCCAAGGACACGAAAGGCAGAGCGCGCTGTGCGGCCCTGAAGACGGGCGGCTCCGGTATCAGTCCGTCCGCGGCGTCTGTGCCGGCTTCATTCTTGAAAAAGCGTTCTCCGCCCACCATCGCCAACTTCCTTTTTAGCTGTCCCAGCCGCGCCATCCTGCATCTGCAGGCCTCGGGGGTCAATAAACACAAGATTGTTGCGCTAAAGCATAGGCAAACGGGCAAAAGACGCAAATGCCTTTTGCCTGATCCTGAGCCCCTTTAAACTGTACCCATGAAAATCGGACGCCACATACGCGAGTGCCGTTTGGCTGCAGGCTCCACGCTCGAAGAGCTGGCGCATCAGGCAGGCCTCGACGCCAGCAACCTCTCGCGCATCGAGCGCGATCTGCAAGAGCCCTCGGTGGGCTGTGCTTGGCGGATCGCGGCCGCGTTGCATATTCCCCTGGGCGAACTCTTCTACGAGACCCGCACCGACAGTGTCGCAGAACCGCAAACACGCGGTGCGGACAGGCAAACCGACGCTCTGCTGAAGGCCTACTTCAAGCTGAGCGAACAGAACAGGGTGCTGGCGCTGGGGATCATCAAACTGCTGGATCGGAATCAGCGCGAAATCCCTGACTGAAAGTCCTTGGCCCCACAGGCTCCGGCGCACTGCCTTGCGGCAGCGAAGCGCGCCAATCGGACAAGGGAGTTCTCAGGGCTGGGGTTTTAACCTCGCTACAACGCCCAGATCGACCCCGCCCGCTGCGGTAATCAACGATTCCTTTTCTCTCCGGGAAAGCGTGCGCAGCGCGTGCTCTGCCCGGCTGGCAACGGCGCGATCTGTCGCCGACTCACTCCACACCAAACTCACCGGGCGCCGGGCACGCGTGTACTTGGCGCCCGTTTTCCCCGCGTTGTGCTCTGCGACCCGGCGCTCCAGATCGGTGGTGATGCCGGCGTAGAGGCTGCCATCGGCGCAGCGCAGAAGGTAGACGTACCACGTCATAGAATCGACCTCAACCCGGGCGTCCAGGCGTGTGACAGAGCTTAGCCTCCGCTGGAGCTGTACACGCGGTATTCAGGTATCCGGGCCGCAGGCATCGCTCTGTGGGCTGCTTTGGGAGATACAAACAATAAGGGCCACCCTGAGGTGGCCCTT
>CAJADV010000281.1 GCA_903938575.1 uncultured Gammaproteobacteria bacterium | reverse complement strand
TGACGTTCCAGGACACCGTGCTGGTGATGGCGGTCTGCGTACACGCCGCGGCGCAGGTGATGGCCGTCACCACCGTCGCAGGTGTGGTGTAGACCTCGCCGGTATACGTGCCCGACAGCGCGGGTGACACGGTGCCGGCCCCGCTCTGGTTCAGGCCCAGCGTGCCGCTGCCCGTGCCCACATTCGCCGTCACCACCCAACTGGTGCCACTGCCCGTCACCGAGGTGATCGATGAACCCGCCAAGCCACTCGCCGCCAAGCTGAAGGCCGCTGCGGTCACGTTGGTGACGCTGCGATCGAACGTCACGTTCCAGGACACCGTGCTGGTGATGGCCGTCTGTGTACACGCGGCGGCGCAGGCGATGGCGGTGACGGTGGCAGCCGGCGTGGTGAACGCCACCTGCGGCTGCTGCTGGACGTTGATGCCGTTGCTGCTCGCGGTGTAGGTCACAGTCTGGACGGTGGAGGCCTTCACCGTGAACGTGACCTGCCCGTTGTCGTCGGTGAGGTTCGCGTTGGTCGACGTGGGGGTAATGAGAGAACTTCCACCGTTCTGTGACAGCGAGACATTGAGATCCGGCACGCCTGCGCCAGCGCCATCGAGCATGGTGACCGTGATGGTGGAGGTGGTGGTGCCGTCGGCCGCGACGCTGGTCGGCGAGGCAATGGCCGTGGAGAGTGCGGCGTCGATGGCAGTGGTGGTGAGCGTGGCCGAGGCGCTGGTGCCGTCTACGGCATTCAGCGATCGCACCAGGCCTGTCGCATTGCTCAACGTCGCGCTGGCACCGGTGGTCTCCGTAGTCGTGACGGTGGCCACACTGACGTAGCAGGAACCCGAGGCCGGGATGGTGCCGTCTACCAGATCCAGCACCGACCCACCATCGACCGTCTGCGGGTTGATGCCGCCGCAGGTGTTGGTGAGCACGAGCGGGCTGTCGTTGATCAGCTCGGCCGGGTAGGTGTCGGTGAACGACACAGCGCTGACAGGCGCTGTGTTCGGGTTGGTGAGCGTGATGCGCAGGATGCTCTGACCGGCATCAGCGATTGCCGATGGCGTGAATGTCTTGCTGACCGTGGGCGCGGTCAGCGCGGTGAATGTGACCTGTGCCGTGGCCGTCAGCGTGATGTTGTCCGTGACGTCCTTCGCCGTGTAGGTGATCGGCCCCTCCTCCACCGCATCCTTGACGGTGAAAGTGGCGACGCCCGAGGCATTGGTGGTGCCCGAGACAGTGGTGATCACAGAACTGCCATTGGACGCCGTGAGCTGGACGACCTTGCCCGCCACGCCATTGGCCACTGTGGCGCCGTCTTTCAACGTCACCGTGATGGTGGATGTGCTGGTCCCGTTGGCGGCTACCGAGGTGGGGCTGGCAACCACCGTGGAGTTGGCGTTACTGATGGGCAGGACGGTCAGGGTGGCAGAGGCGGTGCCGCGCGTACCGGAGACCGTATTGACAAGACTACCGGCGGTGGTGGGTCGCACGGAAACCGTTGCCGTGCATGTCCTGCCAGCGGTGATGGATCCCCCGGCCAGAGTGAGCGAACTGCCACCCGAGGTTCCGGTGACCGTACCCGAGCAACCCGTTCCGCTCAGCGTGCCGGTTGCCGCGGCCGCGTTCACAAGTCCGCTCGGGTAGGTGTCGGTGAAAGTCACGGAGCTTACGGTGGAGGCCGCCGTATTCGTGAGAACGATCGCAAGGGTGCTGGTAGCGTTGACGGCCACCGAGGCCGGCGAAAAACTCTTGGATGTCGACTGCACGCTGCTGAAGCTGACCTGGGCGGTATCGGTCACCACGACGCTGTCGGTGGTATCCGTGGCGGTGTAGACAACCGTCTGCGCAGAGGTGGCCTTGACGGTGAAGGTCACAATGCCGGAAGAGTTCGTGGTCCCCGAAGACGGCGTAAGCGAGTTGCTGCCGGTGGGCGTGCGCGACAGGCTCACGGTCTTGCCCGAGACCGGGCTACCGGCACCGTCCTTGAGCGTCACTGTGATGGTCGACGCGCTTACGCCGTCTGCCGCCACCGACGCGGGCGATGCCTCCACCGTAGACAGAGAGGCACTGACCGCCAGCACGCTCAGGCTGGCGCTCGCGGCGCTCGCCGACACGGCGTTGCTGGAGGACACCGTACCCGTGCTGTTGGTCTTGGTGCCTGTGCTGGTGGCGGTGACCAGCGTGGTGATGCTGCAGCTTCCGTTGGCGGGAATGGTTCCGCCGCTCAGCGTCAGCGAGGAACCACCCGCCGAGGCCGTGAGGGTGCCAGCACAGCTGTTGGAGGTCGTGAGTGGGGATGCGTTTCTCAAGCCGCTGGGGAAGCTGTCGCTGAAGGCCACGCCCGTCAGTGCCACGCTGTTGGCATTGCTCAGCGTGATCGTCTTGGTGCTGCTGCCGTTCACCCCGATGGACGTTGGGCTGAAACTGGTGGACACCGTGGGCGCGGCGTTCGTGAACGTAATGGTCTTGCTCTGCGTGCAGGTACTGTTGGTCTCGGTAACCGTTACCGACTGCGCCACGGTGTTGGTGGCGGTAATGTTGATGGGTGAGTTCTTGTTCAGTGTCTGGGTGTAGGTTTGAGTGCCGTTGTTGAAGCGCGCGGAGCCAGTGATCGTGAGCGTGGTGGAGTAAGAGGAACTTCGCTCGTAGGTAGCTCTGATAGCAGACGTGGCCACTCCGTTTGCCAGCACGGGCGTGGTGACACTGAGCTTGAATCTGTTGCAGCTCGCGCTGGCCGGAGCAGCCAGGGCCGCGAGCGCGACACCAAGTAGCGCCCGCAGCGCCAGCCCGCGCGCGCGGCGTGTCAGGGATGTAATCCGGTTGAGGACATCCATCAAGGTTACCGTAGCATCGACGTCTGCTGGCCTGCGCTCCGCTGGCCGCCAAGCTTGAGGATTCTGGCACAGAATCGGTGCCGCAGAGGACCCGTTTCGTGAAGCAGGGCACAGCACGGCGTGCGCACCGGCACAGGCCAGAGCAGCCCGAAACGACCTGCCTCAACCGGCCCGCCTGCTAGACTGCTGCCGGCAACAGATACGGACCCACTCTGCATGCAACTCCTCGTCGCAATACTCCAGTCCGTGGTGCTGGTCCCCTTGACCCTGCTGCCCATCATCAACCCGCTGGGCAACGCCCCCATTTTCACGGCCATGGCCGGTGGCAGCGCCAGCGTGGGCCAGACCATGGCGCGGCAGGTCGCGATCAATTCCTGGGTGATTCTGGTCGCCTCGATGCTGGTGGGCTCCTACGTGCTGGAGATTTTCGGCATCTCACTGCCCATCGTGCGGGTGGGTGGCGGCCTGCTGGTGGCGGCCACGGGCTGGCGACTGCTGCATGCGGAGGACACCGACCCGGTGCGGGTGGCGGTGGCAGGTCAGGCAGAGGAGCTCTCCGCCCGGGAGCTCGCCAAACGGAGCTTTTTTCCGATGAGCTTTCCCCTGACGGCAGGCCCCGGATCCATCGCCGCATCCATCGCGCTGGGTACGGGCACGCCGTCGACCTCGCGGGACTACCTGCTCGGCGTGATCGTGGCGGTGCTGGGGCCTGCGCTCACGGCGGTGGTGATCTACGTGAGCTACCGCTACTCCACAGTGCTGCTGAACCGGCTGGGCGATATAGGCACGGTGGTGATGATGCGCTTCGTGGCGTTCATCCTGCTGTGCATAGGCTTGCAGATGGTCTGGACCGGATGGACGGGACTCACGATGCCGCTGGGCCCTGCCCCCTGAACGCGCCGCTCAGCCGCTGCCCAGAGGCGCCCATGCCAGCAACGAGGCATCACCCGCAAAGCTGCTTCGCAGCAGGTGCGAGCCAGCGGCATCGGCCATGGCCTTGTAGGTCATCCACGAGAACACGAAGGCGATCGGCGTGCCGCGTCCGCTGTCGAACTGGATCGGGCCGAACAGGTTGGCGGTGTAGATCAGGTCTTCATCGGTAAGGCGCTGCGTGGCGTCGTGGCGTGCGCCGGCAGGCTCGTAGAACCACACGCCGGGGCCGTAACCCTCGGGCGGTCCCGCGCGGTAACCGATGCGCCCCGCCAGCACCATGAAATCCGCGGCGCCCAGGTGGTAATGCGGCGGAGCCACGCCGTTATGCCGGACGATAACCGAGACAAAACCTGTTTCCTCGCTCACCCGCAGGATCTTGAGGCCCACATCCGGCGTGTCCGGGTTGACCAGCCAGGGCAGCGCGCGGGTATCGACGAAATGCGGGTGCGCGTCCAGCGCCCCGCCGATCGCGCTCGCAGGCCCCGTCACCAGGGCGGCCGCATCGCCGGCTGTCATGGCCAGCGGCTCGGCGCGCACGGGCGCGGCGCGTTGCTGCATGCACTCCGCGAGTGTGCTGGGCACCAGCGCGACGCCGTGGGCCCGCGCGGCACGCTCTATGTCCATGCTGCCGAGAATGCTGGTGATCGTGCGGCCATCAGCGCCAAGGAAGGCAATCGGTCCGTGACAGGTGACCAGGAGTTCAGTGTCCTCATCAGCGTGCATGCCCTCGACGCGCGTATTGGCGGGCACGTAGCCGAAGGTCCCCGGGCCGCAGCTTGCCGCGAGATCGCCACCGCGATAATTGAGCCGCCCGGAGAGCACCAGCATGTCCATCGCGCCCAGATGCACGGCGCGCGGCAGCGCCGTGCCGGCACGCAGCCGCAGCACTGCGGTAAAGAGACCGGTCTCGCGGCTCGCGCGCAAGGGCTTCAGGGCGAGCCCGGCTGGCTGCGCGAGCGCGATCCACGGGATGGTCTGCGTGTCGACGCCGCCCTCGATACCGGTGGGATCGAAATCGGGGTTGTAACCAGTGCTCATGGGCGCCTTGCTCCGGTGCGGGGTGGGGAATCAGCTGCCGATGCGCGCCAGCACCTTGCACTGGTGCGTGGGGTTGCGCAGCGCTTCGAAGGCCGCGGGCATCTCGCCTAAGGGCACCACGTGCGTGACCATCGCGCCGGCATCGATACGGCCGCTCGCCAGCATGGCAATGGTGGTTTCGAAATCATCGCGGGTGTACGCCACAGCGAAACGGATCTCGAGCTCCTTCAGCAGCGCCGGAAAGGGCATGAAGGTATCAGGCTGCTCGCAGACACCGACCACGATGACGCGGGTGCGCCGCGGTGCCGCCACCAGACACTGCTCGAGCAGACCCGGCGCGCCCACACACTCGAAAATCACATCCGGTGCGCCACCGGCGGCATCGGCGAACTGCGCACCCAGATCCTGTGTCGGATCGATGATGGCGTCGGCCCCGAGGCGTGCTGCCAGCGCGCGACGCTCGGCGGAGAATTCACTCATGACCACCGTTCGCGCACCGAGGGCGCGGGCCCACAGCAACACGGCAAGCCCGATGGGGCCGGCGCCAGTGATCAGCACGCGTTGGCCCGCCTGCAGGCCAGCGATGCGCACGGCATGCAAGCCTACCGCGAGCGGCTCGACCAGCGCCGCGCGCTGCAGCTCGAGCGCATCGGGCAGGAGCAGCGTCTCGCGATCGCCGGTCGCGACATACTCCGCAAAACCACCCGGCACCTGGATGCCGGTGAGCGCCACCTTTTCGCACTCGAAGGGCCGACCCGTGAGGCAGGCCGCGCACAGGCCGCACCCGAGAAACGGCAGCGCGCAGACGCGCTCGCCACCGCGCCAGTGCTGCGTGAGCTCACGCCCCACCGCCACGACTTCGCCCACAAACTCGTGCCCGAGGATGGAGCCGCAGGGCAAGGCCGCCGGCCCCGCGCGCGTCGAGTGAAGGTCGGTGCCGCAGATACCGCAGAAAGCGACCTTCACCACCAGTTGCCGCGGATGCGGTGTGGGATCCGCGACCTCCTCGATCACCATGGGCTGCCCGGCTTGCTTGAAAACGGCGGCTTTCATGAGGTGCTGTCTCCCGGCTGTGAATGACGTTGTTGTACCCATGCGCGGGCGTCGGCGGAGCCGACCCAGCGGATCGCATTGTGCACCAGCAGCTCGCGCGCGGCGTCGTGGTTTATGAGGCCCATCAGGGCGCTCCGCGCTGCTTTGTCGTCTTGCCTGTGCGCGGATTGTCTGCGAGTGTGTCTCCCGGAATAAAGCAGGGCGACCGGTTTTTTTCAGCGACTCCCGGGCACCCGCGCCGGGCCGCCACCAGCGTATCCGGGGAGCAGACGTGGACCTGTCCTTGAGCGAGGAACAACAACTGCTGCGCGACAGCGCCGCGCGCGTGGTGCGGGATCACGGCGGCGTGGAGCGGCGACGGGCGCTGCGTCAACACACTCTGGGTTATGACCCGGCGCTGTGGCAGGAATTTGCCGCGCTCGGCTGGCTGGCGCTCCCCTTTGCCGAGGCCGACGGCGGTCTGGGCGGCAGCGCCCAGGATCTCGCCATCCTGATGGAGCAGATGGGTCGCGGCCTGATCGCGAGCCCCTTTCTGCCTGCCATCGTGGTCTGCGGCTCCCTGCTCGCGGCGGCCGATGCCACCCAGCGTGCCGAGCACCTTCCGCCCCTGCTCGAAGGCAAGGCCCAGTGGGCTTTCGCCTGCGCGGAACCCGCCGGTGGTGTGGACCTCAAGGATGTGCAGCTACGCGCGCAGATGGTGGACGGCGGCTTCGTGCTCGACGGCGCCAAGATCGCGGTCCTGAACGGCCACGCCGCCGACTGGATCATCCTGAGCGCCCGCACTGCGGGCGCACGCCGCGACGCAGTGGGCATAAGCCTGTTTGCCGTGGCCGCCAACACACCCGGCCTTGCACGCAGACCCGTCGTGCTGGTCGATGGCTCCCGCGGAGCACATCTGGAACTCACCGGCGTACGCGTGCGCGAACAGGCACTGCTCGGCCCGCTGAACGGCGGCATGGCCCTGCTCGATGAAGCCCTCGCACGCGCCAGCGTGGCGATGGGCGCCGAAGCACTTGGCGCCATGGAGGCGCTGCTCGAACAGACCGTGGCTTACAGCTTGACCCGCGTGCAATTCGGCAAGCCGATCGGCAGCTTCCAGGCGCTGCAGCACCGCATGGCGCAGATGTACCTGCAGTGCGAGGCACTGCGCTCGCTGCTCTGCCACGCCGCCATCGCGCAGGATGAAAAGCGCGCGGATGCCGCGCAGGCGGCGGCTGCAGTCAAGGTGAAACTCGGTGAAGCCGGCCGCTTCGTCTCGCAACAGGCGGTGCAGATCCACGGCGGCATCGGCATGACCGACGAACTCGCGGTGAGCCACTATTTCCGGCGACTGATGCTGCTGAACACGCTCTTTGGCGATGCCGAGCACCATCTCGGGCGCTACCTCGATCTCGACTGAGGCGCCGCTACTTTCTCAAGCGTGCCTTGCGGGGCTTAGCGCGCCTTGCGCGACGCCGGTCGCTTGCGCGCGGTATGACGCTGGATGGCCGTGCCGCTCACGCCCTCGTGGAATATCTCGTCCAGGCGATCGCCTAGATAGCTGACCAGGCGCTGGATACGCTGCTCCTTCTGGCCGGTGATCTGCGAGACGGCCATGCCCTCCATCAGGAACTTGGTGATGTCCATGGCGAACTCGAAGAGCTCGCCCTTGCTGGCCCACTCCGGAAACAGCGCCTCGTTGGCCGCCTTCACCGCGGCGTCAAAGCGCACCACCGAGGTCTCGAGGATCCGCTGCAGGTCCGGATCCGAACGACCCGCCACGCAAAGCTCGTGGTAGGCGATGAACAGATCGCTGCTCAGGTAGTTCCAGTAGCCCTGCAGCCCGCGGCGGTTGCGCTCGGCGACATCGAGGTCGTGGGTGATGGCATCGATACTCGACGCGTAGAGCGCCACCAGCTTGTGGTGCAGGTGTTCGACCGCGGCCTGGATCAGCTCCGACTTGGAGGCGAAGTGATGCAGCATCGCCCCGCGCGAGACGCCCGCAACCTCCGCGATGCGCGCCGTGGTGGTGGCGGCATAGCCGATGCTCACGAAACAGTTGACGGCAGCGTCGAGGATGGCCTCGCGGGTCAGCGCGCTTTTTTGCGCCTGCCAGCCGGTATCGTCCCGCACCCGGCGGCGCGTGGCGCGTGGCGCTGCAGCCACCTTGACGGCACGCTGCCTGCCCGCGGCCCGTGCGACCGGCGCGGAGCCCTTGCCTGATTTGCCGCTCATCGGCCAGCCAGCCTTGCCACGACCGGCGCGAACTGGCGCGCGATGTCGTTGTCGCCGTCCTCGAGCACGGTGATGTAATTGATCCCGTACACCTCGCGGCGGCGCTCGAGTTCCTCACAGATGTAATCGACGCTGCCTACCAGGTTGTGCGGTCCGGCCAGCAAGTCCGCACTGGAAATCCCGAGCTGTGCGGCGATGGCCGAGGCCGTGGCCTCCTGGTGATCGGTGACCACCGTGAGATAGGCCCCGATCTCGAGCTCCAGCGCCTCGAAGCGCGCGCCGGCGGCCTCACGGATCCAACCGATCTTGCGCGCCGTCTGCTCGGCAAGTCCGGAGACCACACCCTCCTGACCAAGCGTGCCGCTGCGGTTGTTGAAGTTCAGGCTCACGATATCCGCCTCGCGCGCGGCGAGGCTCAGGATCCCCTTGCTGCCACCGCCGATCATGATCGGCGGGCAGGCAGACACCTCGGGCAATGCGCTGAAACCCGACCAGTTGATCCACTCGCCCTCGACCTGTACCGGCCCGCCGCGCATAAAGGCCTTGACCCCCTGCACCACTTCGGCAAAGCGGCGCAGGCGCACACCGATGTCATCGAAACGCAGACCGATCGCCGCGTACTCGGAGCCGATCCAGCCGGCGCCAAGACCGAGTTCAAGACGTCCCTCGGAGAGCCAGTGCATCGTGGCCGCCTCCTTGGCCAGCACCACCGGCTGGCGGTAATCCATGCAGAAGACGCGACAGCCAACCTTGATGCGCGTGGTCATCTCCAGCGCGCTCGCGATCGCCGGCACTGCCGCCAGCATCTGCGGCGGATGCGCGGCGGCCTCCATGGCAGCACCCGACCCGAGAATGTGGTCGGCAAGGTGGAACGCCGAATAGCCGCTGTCCTCGGTCCTGCGGATCAGATCGCGCCACGCGCGCGGCGAGGGGCTGTTGAATGCCTGCACGGCGAAGCGAAAAGGTTTCTTGCTCATGGCGTCTCCACGCGGGCGCTCAGATACACGGGTATCGCGCTCTGCCGCGTCATGCCGGTGTAGCGCTGGCGGTTCAGGCTGTTGTCGATCAGGCGATTGGTGTTGGTGCCGACGCGCCGGACATCGTCTACCCCCGCGTCATCCGGCGCCACACCCCAGGCGTGGTGCATGGCGATCACACCGCGCTTGATGCGCGCATCGGCGCGAAGCACCGCAGGGATCGAGCCATGCTCCGAGTGCACCTCGACCAACTGGTCGTCGGCCAAGCCCAGCGCTGCGATGTCCTGCGGGTGCATCACCGCGGGGTTGGTGGTACCCATTTTTTCGCGCAGCAGCGACAGGTTGAGGCCCGAGGAATTCAGCACGTACTTCGAGCGCGAGCAGATCAGGCGGTGGGTGTAACGCGGATCGATCGCCGGCGGCTCGAGCGCCTCGCGGAACTCCTCGGCAACCCCCTCGGGAAAGAGATCGAGCCGCGCCGTGGATGCGGGATCCCCCGGCTGCACGATCACCTCGACATCCTCGAACACATGCCCACCCGGATTGTCGCGCAGCCAGGCCAGCGGCACACGCGAGCCGTGGGTGATGGCCTCGAGCAAGTCGAATTTGCTGGGGCTCTGGGGCCCGCACACGGGCAACTCGCCGACCCGCACATCGAGGCCCAGGCGCCGGCCGATACCTTGATAGAGCTCCCACTCTTCAATCACATCGGCGTCCGTTGCCACCACCGCCTCGGCGTACTGGCTGTAGGGCTTCTCGTACCAGGGATCCGCCATCAGCGTGACGTCGTCGCGCTCCAGCGTCATCTTGGGCGCCATGATGTAGTGCGCGAGGCCCGCCGTGGCCGAGACGTAGGGATCGACGCAGACCAGCAGGTCGAGGTTGCGCAGCGCGCGCAGCGTCTTCTGCTGATCGGGCCATGCCATCAGCGGGTTGCCACCGATCACCAGCAGCGCCCGCACCTGCCCCTCGCCCGGGAGCAGGATTTCGTCGGCGAGCAGGTTGGTCGGCATCTCGCGCACCGGGCCCATCATGCTGAAGGTCATCAGTTCACCGAACTGCGGATCGATGCGCGAGCGCGCACCACGGCCCCAGGCGAGCGGCACCTCCAGCACCTGCGCGAAGCGCGGCAACGGAGGCGTGAGCACGCCCGGATTGGGCAGGCGATCGCCGGCGCGGTAGTACCGGCCGCACAGCGTGTTGAGACACGCCACGAGATGGGACGTGAGATTGGCATTGCCGCCCATCTCGGGCCCGGTGCCGGTCACCGCCGAGCCGCGCGGACCGGCGGCAAAGAGACGCGTCGCCTGCACGATGAGCTCGGCCGGCACATCGGTGCGAGCCGCCACCCGCTCCAGCGTGAAGGGCTCGAGCTGCGCGCGCAGCGCCTCGATGCC
>CAJADV010000280.1 GCA_903938575.1 uncultured Gammaproteobacteria bacterium | reverse complement strand
GGGTTTTGGGCAGGCCACGCGTCTCCCACGATTGTGCCGGGCGGCACGTTGCCGAAGAGTTCTCGCGCAGACTGCACCAGAGCCGAAACGGGATTCCACTCCGCGAACACCCGCAGCGCGCTGCAACAGCCCCACCGCTCCAGCGCCCGTCCGACCTGCGCGGCGATCTGCTGCACCAGGTGTTCGAGCTCTTGGCGCTCCCGCGCATTCACCTGGGCGAAGCCCAGACCGCCGTCGGGGCGCGGTGCGAAGAGGAAGCGCAGCGCACAGGAGAAGCTGACTACCCACTGACGCAAGCTGATTTTCCCAGGCCGTCTCGGCCGCTTTCGATCAAGTTACATCGATTGCGCTGCGGTTGCATGCGGCATGAGAAAAGCCGAAAGGTCAGCGAGGATGGTGGCGAGATCCCCGGGATCGACATCGACGGTTTCGACAAAGGCTATCCATTGCGCGCGCTTCCGGTCGTCCGCCGCGAAGGCGGGCGCCAGGGCGTCGGGTGGCGCTGTCGGAATCGGAGTGCCGCGGCGAGCGAACGTCGCGCTTATGGCGCGCGCTAAGCGATCATCGGTGAAGATGAAGGCCCGGCTGAGAATCCAGACGCATAGCGGTTGGGGACGAGGTCAAAGACCTGGCCGTTCGCTTTTGATATCGCCAACAGGCGGGCGCGGACCGAGGCGCCCATATTCTTCTTCGGCTCAGGTTTCTTTTGATCAGGCATTCGCCGTCAGCGCTTCCAGGTAGGGCCGCACGACGGTGGCGACTCCGCTCTTCGCCGCCTGTCGCGACATTGCAGCGGGCGTCACTTTGCGCTGCCGCAGGGCCTCCTGCAGTCCCTCCAGCGCGATGCTGAGACCGACCGAGCGGCGGTGGCGGAAGCAGTCGGCGATAGTCTTGGCGATGCTGAACACCTTCACCCGCACGCTTTCGATCGTGTGCGTTTCTACTCCGTCGCCGAGCAGAGCGTTGGTCATGCGCACGATGCGCAGCGGCGGGGAAGAGGGCTCGGGCGCCCAGTCGCGGAGGCCGATGGCGATCCAGACTTTGCGCAGCAGCTGGTCGGTAAGGCCGTGGAAGGCCAGAGCGGATGTCAGGCAGATGATCCCTTTCGGCACGCGCATCGCCGCTTCCGCAAGGCTGTGCTGGGCGTCGAGTTCGGCGTCGGCAAGCTGGTAGAGGCCGCGCGACAGACGTACGACTTCACCGTCGTTTGTCATGCGTGTCATGGTCGCCGCCGTAACGCCCGCTGCGCGGAGATCCGCCAGCCGCGCCATACCGCGCTCTGCTAGCAGTTCGCGGGCGACCGGTCGTTGTTGGCTGACGCGAGAAATTGATACAAAACCTCAGACTATGGCACCTAAATTCCGAGGAATCGTATTAATCGACTCGTCTGCTGGGAAGCCCACACGTTAGGCTGCCGCGATGCGCTAAAGCCAGCCACATGGTGAGGGCTTGATTCAGAGGATCAGGCTTTCGACGATGCACTTCCGGCCAGACCTTTCAGACTGGCGACAGCCGAAGTAGCCGGCCGCGTGACGTCCCGTTACGACCCGCTTCGGGGACCATAGCGATAAAGCCCCTCCCAAACCAAAGCCAGCGCTACCGGGCCCTGCGCCCTCGGGTTTCGGACTGCTTTCCAACCCGAGAATTTCCCCGGCCTGCCGATTCATACCGGAGACGCGCAGAGTCCCTCGCAGCCCGAGCAATCCCCCGGTTCGCTCCGCACAGCACCTTGGCACAGCACCACCCCCCGCCTAAAGCCGCTCGATGTGCTCGTGGATCCTTGCGACGATATCGTCGAAGGGCGGCTGGCCCTGGTAGTACAGCGCGGCAGTCCTCGCGTACTCAACGGCAATGGCGCTGCGCCGGGACGTATCGCCCAGGACGAACGCCGGATTCCGTGCGATGACGAGTTCATCAGCCGCCCGAAAGCGCTGACGCTTGCGTGCCTCATGGGCCGGGGTGCCGATGTATGCGAGCACCTCGGGTTGTCCCAGCAGGCAGTACACGTCGTAGTAGTGCCGCAGGAAGTTTGGCGGCAGGCGGCCTGTCTCGGGCAATGACCTGTACTTGGTGGATAGCGTCTGGAGCTTTTCGACAAAGGTGTGCGTGGGCGCATAGCAAGGCACGCCTGCAGCCCTGTTGTCGATGACCGCCACCCCGCGGGAGACGGCGGCTTCATAAGCCCAGGACGAGATCGTCACGGGCCGGTTCGGTGCCGTGTCGTCGAAACCGACCTCCAGAAGCACGCCCGACTTGATCCCCTGCAGCGACCCGAGGGCGGTAGGGTAGACCAGCCTGATGCCGGCGCTACGCAGCTTTTCGTCGTCGAAATCCGCGTCACGCTCGGCCGCCACGATGCCCGGAATCCGGATTTCCCCTGCAAGCCAGTCGTAGAACGCGCGCCTGGATTCGATATGCGCTGCCCTGTCATGGTGTCGGCCGGTCTTCACCTCGAGCGAAGCCGGCGGCTCGACGCGGATGTCGATGTCTTCGGAGAACCTGTGGATGATCCCGAAGCCCTTCGAGAGCGAGGTGCCGCCCTTGAGTTCGAACCGCAGCCCCTGCGCCTGAAGGCCCCACAGGCAGTGCATCAGCCAATAGTCTTTTTCGACCAGCACCGGGTCGATGCGCCGCTCGGCTGCGACCAGGCCGATGAGTTGCCCGAAATCGCGCCTGGCGTGCAGAAACTCAAGCACTCAGCCAACCCGTCACGCGCTTGCGCGTGACCAGCAACCCGTACTGCTCGAGTGCCCGCTTGAGCTTGGCGACATTCATCTTGCCGGCACGTTGCCGCGCGCGCGCGAGCACGGTGGCCTCGTCCTCGGCAAGTTCGCCCAGATTGTTCAGCGCGTCGACGAACAGGAACTCGGTGGAAAGCCGCCGCGGAAACCGGTGCTTTATCCGGAAGTCGTACTCCCTGCTGCCGAGCGTGAACACGCCATGGCGCTTGTGGTTGTAGACCAGCGTGCGGTTGTAGAGCTGCGTCGTGCCCAGCCCCGCGGCGTTGTAGGCCGAGGGCGAGAACAGCAGGAAGTTCCGCTCCTTCAGGAACGCAGCCACCAGTTCTTCATCGGCTGGCGGTACCGCGCCGAATGCAGACTTCCTGGGGGCATGGTAGAGCCCGCGGGCGAGCTTGGTCAGCCGGCCTGCTGAGACCAGTTCCTGCAGGTGCCGGTCCACGGCCGTGCTGAGCGGCTCGAGATCCTCACGGCGGTACACCCGCCCTGGGCGCAGGGCCCGGGCGACGCGCGCCGACGCGGCAGGGAGGGCATCAGTGAGGATGGCTGACATGGCGAAGCGAATGCTTTTTACTTGAGGTTTCATGCATCATATGGCGAAGGGACGGTATGCTCAACCCTGTTTTCGGTTTGCTCTGAAAGCATAGGAAGGATAAAGCCCCCCAGACCAAGGCCGGCGCTACCGGGCCCTGCACCCTCGGGTTTCGGACTGCTTTCCAACCCGAGACTGCTTTCCAACCCGAGAATTTCCCCGGCCTGCCGATTCATACCGGAGACGCGCAGAGTCCCTCGCAGCCCGAGCAATCCCCCGGTTCCCTCCGCACCGCACCTTGGCGCAGCACCGCCCCCTGCCGATCCCCGATCGCAGCGTCCCTCTGCTCCCCGACTCGCGCGCCACCTACTGGCATGCATTGCGCAGGAACGGCATCATGGACCGGTTCGAGGGATTCGGTGCCCTGATGTAAGAGTACTGAGCCGGACGCGCAGTCACTGCCTTCGGAGCGCCAGATGTCATCAGTCATCCGCCTTGCCCTTGCTGCCATGCTGCTGCTGTCCACGCGCTGTCTGGCGGTGGGTCCCGGCGAGG
>CAJADV010000279.1 GCA_903938575.1 uncultured Gammaproteobacteria bacterium | reverse complement strand
TCCAGCTGAGCAAGACCGGCTACACCAGCGAAGCGGGCCGTTGCCTGGTCATGAAAACCCGCGTCGGCAACCGCCCGCTGGTGATGGTGCTGCTGAACTCACAGGGCAAGCTGAGCCCGCTGGGTGATGCGAACCGCATCAAGCGTTGGCTTGAGGGCAGTCAGGCGGCGAATGCGTCACGGTCGAAGCGGCGGGCGTAGCGAGGCGCTCTGGCCGGCACAGGTCGGGGCTGGAAACAACACCCGCTACCGCACTGGCGCGCCACTCTCCCTGCATAGACCCGGCAATTTTCCTAGCTACAACGAACGTCCCTGCTCCAGATTCGCGTGTCCGTATTGGAAAGTACCGCCGTCGCGATGATGAAAAAGCCAAACTTACTCCCTCTCGGCATACGTCTTTCAACGGCCCGCTAGACCCCAGCCACTCCTCGCTCGCCCGCGATGTGGGACGCCCGGTATGCGAGGAATCTACGATTGATCTGGTGCGCGAAGCCCTGCATTTCCAAAGGCATCAGCAACTCGTCGCGACCGAGTTCTCGCAGCCGTCGTGCGATGGCGCCTATGTCGAATGCGCATACCTGCCGCCCAGACAGCAGGCCAAGCGATAACGTGTAACTGTAGGTTTCAGGCCAGAGAGAGGGCAGCCACACCAAATGTGGATCGAGGGCTAGCAAACGCTCGAGCGCCTCTTCCTCAAGATAGCGTCCGCTGATCGAGACCCCCGCATGTCGGAGTTGCATGTCATTCATGCTGTAGCCAAGGAGGCCGAACTCAAGCGACAGGCCCTTTTCCCTCGCATCACGCGCGCAGGCGAGCAATACGTTGTAGCCCTTGACCTTGCCGATCGCACCAATAACCACGACCCGTAGAGGCTCCTCCGGCCGCAGCATGGGACGACTTGTACGGAGCTGGTCCGGACTAACCTCCTCATGCGGCTCGAGCGAGAACTTGAGGTTCGGCAGATACCGCCCCAGCCGCTCAGCAACGTCCTGATCGGGTACGTAGACGCAGTCCGCCAACTCCAGCAAAGGGGCGTTGGCCTCTCGCCAATCACGGATGCTTTTCACCCCGTATTTGCTGCCGTGCGTGGCAAGGCAGGCATCGCAGCCGCGCTCATCGGGTTCGCCGCAGTAGCGCCCTTCTTCGTCCGCCAGATTGATGCGCGGGCAGATGGCCTGGTAGTCGTGTACGTCGACCTCAAGCCGCGCACCGAGGTGCCTCGCAAGTGCAGCCAATTGCGCCGGCGCCTGCATGTCGAAGTCCACGGTACCGTGCACGTGGATGCTGTCGATCCGGAGTTTACGCAGGGCCTCTGCCAAGGTCTCGGTGTCGGCGAGGGTGAAGTCGGGGATGTTGTGCCATTTCACGCCGGAAGAGTCGCCTATGCACACCCTGGTGCCGTTGCCTCTCACCGGTCTCATGAAGAAGACACCATTGTCCGAGGCGAGTATGCGGCCCATCTCGTCTTGGACGTGGCGCTCCGCGCCGCCGCCACGACTGTGGTTCACCAGCAGCGTATTCGAACCGCGTGACTTGCCTTCGAGCCGGGCCCAGTCGAGGCGGGTGCGGGCGGGGCCCAGCGGATCCGCCGCAATGAACGCCTGAACCGCACTGTGGTAGGGGGGGTAGCGTATGGCCATCTTGCGCATGGCATCGGCCACGCGTTTGCTGCGCTCGCCTTGGAAGGAAACGCTTACGAGGTGATGCACGAACACCTCAGCCGTGATCACATTGCGCCAACCGGCTGCAGCGGCGCGTTGGCAGAGATCGTTTTCCTCCCCGTAACCCTTCCCGAATGCCTCTTCATCGAACAGGCCGATGGCATCAAGGCAGTCTCGGCGCAGATACATGCAAAACCCGATGCCAGTGGGTGTTTCCACCTCAACGCCGGCGTTCACTCTCTTGGTAAGCGCGTCCAGCGCCGAGAAAGGAATGTCCAGCGGGAACGGGTTATCTTGGTCGGTCAGCGGGTAACTGGCGATCGTCGCGTTATTCGACAGGGGCGTCACTGTCGCAATACGAGGGTTACGGTAGGCGCAGCCCCTGAGGCGGTCCAGCCAGTCGCCGTAGACTTCCGTGTCAGAGTTCAGAAGAACCACGTCTCGGCCAGCGTGCAACCCCATACCGCGGTTGGCGGTGCTCACGAAGCCGACGTTGTTTTCGTTGCGGATGAGCGAGCACACGCCTCGTTGCGCCAGCCCCTCAAGTGCAGCGGAGAGATCATCGTC
>CAJADV010000278.1 GCA_903938575.1 uncultured Gammaproteobacteria bacterium | reverse complement strand
CGGGTCCGGTCGTCAGCGTTACTGCCGCCGAGCACCTGCCGGCGCTGAAGCCCATCATGCTGCGGGCCGCCCGTCTGGACATGCTGCTTGGCATCCAGGGTCCTCACCCTGAGGTTCTCCGGATCCTCGGGTCGCTGGGTTTGCCCGCCGCGCCCTGCGAGGGCGGTTGGCAGGTTATGCCGGCGTCCTTTCGTTTCGATATCCGCATCGAGCCGGATTTGGCCGAGGAGGTCGGCCGTGTGTGGGGTTACGACCGTATCCCGCCACGGGTTCAGGCCGCCGCGGTCGCCATTCGTCGCATCGACGAGACCATGCGTCCGCTCGCCGAGTTGCGCGGCAGGCTCTGCACGCTCGGCTACCAGGAGGCCATCACCTACAGCTTCGTGCCGCCGCGTATGCAGGAGCTCCTTGCTCCCGGGCTCGTGCCGGTGGCCGTCCAGAACCCGATCTCGGCGGATATGGCCGTGATGCGTACCACGCTCTGGGCCGGGCTGCTGGGCGCCATGCAGAACAACCAGAACCGCCAGCAACGCAGGGTGCGGCTTTTCGAGACGGGGCTGCGCTTCCTGCCGACCCCAGAGGGTCTGGTCCAGCGCATGGCCATTGCCGGGGTGCTGAGCGGCTCACGGGAGCCCGAGGGCTGGGCGGGGGATGCCTCGCCACTCGACTTCTTCGACATCAAGGGCGATGTCGAGGCGCTGCTCGACACGGGTGATGGCCGCAGCGCAGGTTGGGCTTTCGAGGTCGCGGAACACCCGGCCCTGCATCCCGGCCAAAGCGCGCTGATCCGGCGTGGTTCCGAGGTGGGTGGCCATCTGGGCGCGCTCCATCCGCGGCTGGTTGCGGCGCTCGATTTGGTCGGTCCGGTGTATCTGTTCGAACTCGATCTCGAGATTATTCGAAGAAAAACTTTGCCTTCTTTCAAAGGATTATCTAGATTTCCTGAGGTTCGTCGTGATATCGCGGTGGTAGTCGATGAAGAATTCCCGGCAGATGTCCTGCTGGGGGTTGCGCGTGAGGCGGCAGGCCACACGCTTAAGGATCTAAAGTTGTTTGATGTGTATCGCGGCCAAAGCATTGATATGAAGAAGAAAAGTATGGCCATCACTGTGCTCCTGCAGGCGCAGGATCGTACGCTTACCGACGCCGAGGTCGGTGGGGTGGTCGAGGGCATCGTGGCGGCTCTGGTCGCGCGGTGTGGGGCAGCACCAAGGTACTGAATAGCATGCGCAAGGCCCTTACGAAGGCGGATATCGCCGAGAAACTTTTCGAGGACCTCGGGCTGAACAAGCGCGAGGCCAAGGAAGTCGTCGAGGCTTTCTTCGAGGAGATCCGCACCGCCCTCGAGGACAGCGAGCAGGTGAAGTTGTCGGGTTTCGGCAATTTTGACCTGCGCGACAAACGCCAGCGCCCGGGTCGTAATCCCAAGACCGGCGAAGAGATCCCGATCTCCGCCCGCCGCGTCGTCACCTTTCGGCCAGGCCAGAAGCTGAAACAACGAGTAGAGGCTTATGCTGGAGGCGAGTAACAACAACGAGCTGCCCCCGATTCCGGGCAAGCGCTATTTCACCATCGGTGAGGTGAGCGAGCTGTGTGCGGTAAAGCCCCACGTGCTGCGCTACTGGGAGCAGGAATTCCCGCAGCTGAAGCCCGTGAAGCGCCGGGGCAACCGCCGCTATTACCAGCGCCAGGATGTGATCATGATCCGCCAGATCCGGAGCTTGCTCTATGAGCAGGGCTTCACCATCGGCGGCGCGCGCCAGCGCATGGAGGGCGAGTCCCGCAAGGAAGACTCCCACTACCGCCAGCTGATCCGCCAGATGATCGTCGAGCTTGAGGACCTGCTGAAGGCGCTGCGCTGAGGCGCGTAAATTCAGGTGCATTTCAGGTGACGCATCCCTTATGATGCGCGGCCTGACGGGGAGCCGCGCCAGTGGTTCCCCGGGCATTTCGGAGCGTAGCGCAGGCTGGTAGCGCACCACTCTGGGGGAGTGGGGGTCGCAGGTTCAAATCCTGTCGCTCCGACCAACACATTCAACCGCCCACGTTGATACACGAACGCCCGCCCCCAAGCGGGCGTTTTTGTTTTTCCGGGCGCTCGCCCGAGCCCGCCCCCGCCTTCTGAGCCACAACTCTGATCTATCGCAGCTCTGGGCCCTGACTCGATCGAGTAGAGGATCTGGCCGGGGTCTTGTGCATGCAAGCAAAAGACGCCGAGAATCGGGTCACAGGCAGTGCCGTTCGGGGCGGGTGCTGTCATTCAGAGAAAACAGGCGCTTTGACGCCTCGCCCGTGACAATCAACGAAGGGGAAACACCATGCATGTACCGGGACAGAGATATTTGCGCAGGGCCTTGTTCACTGCCGTTGCCGGTGTGATCACCGTGGCGGCGCAGGCGCAGGTTTTCGAAGAGGAAATCATCGTCACCGCGCAGAAGAAAACGCAGTACCTGCAGGATGTGGGCGTGTCCGTGTCGGCATTCACGGGTCAGCAGATGGAGGCGCTCGGCTGGGACAACTCCCTCGATGCCGCCAAGCAGACGCCCGGCCTGATCGCCACCTCCAACACGGGTGACACCGGCAACATCGCGCTGTTCTCCATACGTGGCGTGAGCCAGCTCGACTTCGCTGAAGGTCAGGAAGCACCGGTCGCCCAATACCGCGACCAGGCCTACCTGTCATCGCCGGGCGCATCCGG
>CAJADV010000277.1 GCA_903938575.1 uncultured Gammaproteobacteria bacterium | reverse complement strand
TGCACCTCGCCCTCGACCTCTTCGTTCAACTGCAACGCCAGCCGCTGCAGCCGACAAGCCGGGCAGCTGCTCTCGTCGGAGGTGTGGGCGTGGTCGAGTTTGCGCAGCAGACGGCGCAACTGCACCAGGGAAGCGTGCTTGGCCAGGGCGCTCATGGGTGTCTCCTCGACAGGGGGCTCGACGCCCGCGAGTGCAGATTATACGGGCCCGCGACACCCGGGCGCAGGCATGGGACCGAGGGAATTTGCGTACAACGCCAGCGAATCCAGAGCAGCAGTGATTTTGTCGCATTGAGCATTCACACCGACATGCGGGTGTAGTCTCACAAACGAGGCATCACGCGGGATGAAGCACGATGTTCTCTGCACTGCACGGATACCTGCGGGAGTCGGGGCGGTCACTGGAGGGGCTGCGCAGCGATGCGCTCGCCGGGATCACAGTGGGCGTGATCGCGCTGCCCCTCTCGATGGCTCTGGCGATCGCTGCCGGCGTGCCGCCGCAGCATGGCCTCTATACGGCCATCGTCGGCGGCATCCTGATCGCACTGTGCGGGGGCTCGCGCTTCAACATCTCGGGCCCGACCGCAGCCTTCGTGGTGATCCTGCTGCCGATAACCACCCAGTACGGCCTGGGCGGCCTGCTGCTCGCCGGCATGCTGTCGGGGTTCATCCTCATCGCCATGGGGGTGTTGCGCCTGGGAAGCCTGATAGCGGTAGTGCCCTACCCCGTCACGGTCGGCTTCACCAGCGGCATCGGTGCGGTCATCGGCGTACTGCAACTGCGCGACCTGCTGGGACTGGAGCTCCACCCGGGCGGCCCGGACTTCGTCGATTACATCATCGCGCTGGCAGGCTCGCTGCGTGATGCACGGCCCGCCGAGATGCTGATCGGCGGCCTCACTCTGGCCGCAGTGCTGTTGTGGCAGAAACGCCGCAGCCCCATCCCCAGCCACCTCGTGGGTCTTGCCCTCGGCATGCTGGCCACTCTGGTGCTGACGCAGCTGGACCCCGCGTTTTCCGTGGCTACTATCGGCACGCGCTTCCATTACGAGATCGGCGGCATCGCAGGCAATGGCGTGCCCCCGCTGCCGCCCCACTGGCTGTGGCCCTGGCAGTTGCCGGATGCAAACGGCAACCCGATCGGAATTTCCCTGACGCTCCTGAAAGCGCTGCTGCCGCCCGCGCTCGCCATCGCAATGCTGGGCGCACTGGAGTCGCTGCTCTGCGCCACCGTGGCTGACGGCATGACCGGCACCCGTCACGACCCGAACGACGAACTCATCGGACAAGGTATCGGCAACGTGGTGCTGCCGTTCCTGGGCGGCATTCCGGCAACCGCCGCTCTGGCGCGCACCGCGGCCAATGTGCGGGCTGGTGCGCGCTCACCCGTGTCTGCCGTGGTGCACGGTGTGTTCCTGCTGGTGGCGCTGGTGGCGCTGGCACCGCTGCTGGCGCGGATACCGATGGCCTCGATGGCGGCGCTGCTTATCGTGGTCGCCTGGAACATGAGCGAGGTGCATCACTTCCGGCGCATCCTGCGGATCGCGCCGCGCGGTGATTGCGCCACACTACTCTGCTGCTTCGCGCTCACAGTACTGGTGAATATGGAAGTCGCCGTTGCGGTGGGCATGACACTGGCAGCGCTGGTGTTCATCCGTCGCACCATCGAGCTCAGCGGCTCACGGCTGATCGAAAGCCATGCCCACGAGCACGCTGCCTCGCTGCCACCGGAGGTGGTGATTTACGACGTGAACGGGCCGCTCTTTTTCGGCGTGGCGCAGAAGGCACTCGCGGGCCTCGCGCGGCTGCGCGGCGAGATACGGGTGGTGATCCTCGAGCTCAGTGACGTGACGATGATGGACATGACCGCGATCGTGGCGCTGGAGTCGATCGTCGAGGACCTGCACGAGCGCGGGATCTTCCTGATCGTGTGCGGGCTCAGTCCGCGCATTCTGCAGAAGCTGGAAAAAACGGCCGTGCGGGCGGAGGCGGGCAGGCTGGTGTTTGCCAGTGACATGGAGGCGGCAGCAGGCGCTGCCCGGGAATCGTTCGCGGGCATCCCGGCCTAGGCCTGCTCGTCCCCGCCCGCGTGCAAGCGCTCCACCAACCCCGAATTTCGCGCCGAGGCCTGCAGCCAGCGCGCTTCCAGCGGCCCCTCCGGCATCAGCAGAAGCAGGCTCTTTTTGGCGCGCGTGATGGCGGTGTAGAGCATCTCGCGGCTGCCGAAGTCACGTCCCTGCGAGGGCGGCAGCACGATCGCCACCCGCGTGGATTCAGAACCCTGGCTCTTGTGGATGGTCATCGCAAACGCGAGCCCGTATTCGGGCAAGCGCCCGGGAGCGATACGCCGGGGCTCGCCGTCTGGCCCGGGGAACAGCACCTGCTCGCTGCCGTCGGACGCGTCCACCACCAGTCCGAGATCGCCGTTGAAGACCTGCAATGCGGCGTCGTTGCGGCTCACCAGCACGGGCCTGCCCGCACCGATGGCGCCCCGCGGCGGCAGAAGGAGTTTGCGCGCCTGCAGTTCGCGTTCGATGCCGCGGTTCAGGCCCTCTACGCCGTAGGGCCCATCGCGCAGCGGCGTGAGCACGCGGTAATCGTCGAGCAATTTCAGCAGCATCTCATCGCTGGCGCCGGACTGAACCGCCTGCAAGAGCGGCTCAAAACCTTCAGCAAGCGCCGACATTGGCAGGGTTTTCTGCGGATCAAAGGCATGCCGCAAGATCACGCCCTCCGGCTCCGGTTCGAGCGCGGCCTGCACTCGCTCCGCGTCCTGCGCCAGCACCGCCGCCGAGAGCAACCCGATGCCTCCGCCCGCATCGAAGCGGTAACTATGGCGCAGCACGGCGGTGGCATCGTTCACGGCGCTCGCCCGCGGCGAGACGCCCTGGGGCGCGCTGTCGAGTTGCGCGAGTTCCGCGGCGCGCGCCGCCGTGACGCAGCCCGCACCGGCACAGAGCGCGCCGAAGACGTTGCCCGCCTCCACGGCATCGAGCTGGTTGCTGTCGCCTAGCAGCACCAGCCGCGCACCGGGCCGCAGGGCTTGCACGAGGGCCTCGAAGAGGCGCAGATCCACCATCGAGCACTCGTCCACCACCACCACATCCGCGGCCAACGGACTGCCCGGGCCGTGGCGGAAGCTGCCATCCGGGCGCCCCCCGAGCAGACGGTGCAGCGTGGTGGCGGACTTCGGCAACAGGGCCGCCACTTGCGGGCCGGCCAAGCCGCCATCCACGAGTTTCTTGCGCTCCTCCGCGAGCGCTGAAGCCGCGCGCGCCGCCGCCTTTCCCGTCGGTGCGGTAAGGCAGACGAGAGGGGTTTCGTCCCGCGCGAGTGCTCCTTCGAGCAACACTACAAGCATCCGCGCGACGGTGGTGGTCTTGCCGGTGCCGGGACCGCCCGTGACGATCCCGAGCCTGCGCGTCAGCGCCATCGCACAGGCGCGGCGCTGATCTGCGGCCTGCGCATCGAACAGCAGATGTAGCTTCGCCAGCATGCCGGGCCCGGGGTCGCAGCGCTCGGCCGCGAGCGCGTAGAGGCACTGCGCGAGCATTACTTCCTTGTGCCACAGCCTCGCCAGATAGAGCCGATGCCCGTCGAGCACCAGCGGTGCAGTGATGCCGCTGCGCGCATCCGTACAAAGCGCCACTTCACGTCGCAACGCGGGGAGAAGCGCCGCGCGGGCGCCATTCATGTCGACGCAGGTGTCACCCGCGAGCAGGGCATGGATCAGCAAACGGGAGGCGGCATCGACGGCACTCCGGCCTTCATCGGTGATCGCGCGCTTTGCCAGGCTCGCGGCGAACTGCCGCGCGAGCGGCGCAACGGCATCGTCACGCGTCGGGGTCTGCGTGCTCATGGCGCCACCTCGCCCAGCATCGCGTCCAGACCCTCCACCAGCGGCCGCGCGGGCAGCGTGAAAAACACGCCCTGCCGGTTGCCATCAGCGCTGCGGATGCCGCGCAAAAACAGGTAATACACGCCGCCCATGTGGGTGTCGTAGTCGAAGTGGTCTCCCAGCCGCGCGCGCAGGTAACGCATCAGCGCGACCGTGTAGAGCGTGTACTGGAGATCGTAGCGGTGCTCGGCGATCACTTTTTGCTGCTGCGGTTCGCCGTAATCCGCGAGCGTATCGCCAAGGTGGTTGGACTTGAAGTCCGCCACGTAATAGCGGCCTTCGTGGCAGAAGACGAGATCGATGAATCCCGTGAGCATGCCGTGCATCGGTTTGAAGCTGAGCGGCGTGGCCTGCGTCGCCAGCGGCTCGTGCGCGTGCATCAAGGCGTTCACCGCGGGCGCATCGAGCCGCGCCACGGGCAGCTCGAAGCCCATCTCCATGACGCGCTGGTTACGGGGAATAGCTGCAAGCCGCATCGCGCGACCGTCCAGCGGGCACTCGCGCAGCTCGTCGATCATCTGCGCGACCACGCTTTCCCAGCACTCCGGCAAGCCGATACGCAACAGCGCAGCCCGGATGAGCGCCGCATTTGCCGGCGTGTTTGCGGGCTGCGCGAGGTCCACATGCTCCAGCACCTTGTGGAGCATGTCGCCGTAACCGGGGCCGCGCGGGAAGCCGAAGGGGCTGTAATCGGGCTCGGCGTTGCGCCGGCGCTCGCTCGCATCGAGTTCGGGCTGGCGGAAGGTCTGGGCTGCGCGCTCGGCGTCGGGGCGATGGGACGACAGCGCGGAGTAACTGGTACTGCTCCAGCCGTGATCGAGGCTCACACGGAGCGCACGGCCCGAGAGTTGGCCTGTAGCAGCCGCGGCCGCTGGCAGCATGGCTGCGGGAGGCGTAGACAACACCACCGCGCCCGGGAGTGCACCCAGCCGCTGCAACGCCGCCGTGGATCCGAGCACGTCCGCCTCTAGCAGCCAGCCGAGGGCCGTCTCTCCGAGCATGCTCGCGCCATACTTGGAGACATCAGCCACACCGATCACGCAGCTGTACTTCGCACGGGTGAGCGCCACGTAGAGCAGGCGCAGGTCTTCGGCGAGGCGCTCCTGGTCTGCCTGCGCGAGAGACGCGTCCTCATGCGCGAGGTCGTACACGGGCTGCAGGGTCTGCGTGTCGTGGAAAAGCGGCTTCTGCTGCGTGTAGCGCTGCACGGGGAATGGCAGCACCACCACCGGAAACTCCAGGCCCTTGCTCGCGTGGATGGTGAGAATGCGCACGCGTTCGGCGTCGCTCTCGAGGCGCAGTTGCTGCTCTTCGCGATCACCGTCGGGGTTCGCGATGCGCTCGGCGAAGCGTGCGAGCAGGGCCTCGTCACTGTCCTGCGTGGCGCGTTCCGCGGCGAGGAGTTCGATCAGGTGCAGGCTGTCGGTGAGGAGGCGCTCACCGTCGGCGCTGGCGAGCGCGCGGGCAGGCACGCCGAGCTCCCGGAAGAGGTGGCGAAACATGGCCTGCACGCCGCGGCTTCGGAGGCGCTCACGGCAGGACATGAAGGTTTCCTGCAGGCCGAGCATGCGCGACTCGTCCGCAAACAGTGTGTCAAGTCCGGCAGCGTCGCGGCCCGCCAGAATGCTTGCGAGTGCTGCGCGCAGCGCGCGCTCGGACCGCGGCTCGAGCACGGCGCGCAGCAACGCGAACACGCTCGCGGCCGCATTGCTCTGGTAGACACTGTCCCGCGCCCGGGAGACCACAGGCACGCCACGACGCGAG
>CAJADV010000276.1 GCA_903938575.1 uncultured Gammaproteobacteria bacterium | reverse complement strand
TTTGGAACTGATTCGCGGTTTGCTCAATCTGCGCGAGCGCCACCGTGGTTGCGTCGCGACCATCGGCGCTTTCGACGGTGTGCATCGCGGTCACCAGGCGGTGATCGGCGAGGTGACATCGCGGGCTCGCGCGGCGGGATTGCCGTCGGCAGTCATTGTTTTCGAACCGCTGCCCCGGGAGTACTTCGCGCCGCTGCAGGCGCCGCCCCGGCTGATGAGCTTCCGCGAGAAAGTGCCGGTGCTGCGCGGGCTGGGCATCGATTACCTGCTCCGCATCCATTTCGACAAACACTTCGCCGCCGTGCGCGCCACGGATTTCATTCGCGACGTCTGGGTCGAGGGGCTTGGTGCCCGGCACCTTGTGGTGGGTGATGACGTTCACTTCGGCTACGGCCGCGAGGGCAATATCGAGCTGCTGCGCGAGTGGGGCGCTCGCTTCGGCTTCAGCGTGGGTGCCACCTCCACCGTAGCGCTCCAGGGCGAGCGCGTGAGCAGCACGCGGCTTCGCGCGCTGTTGAGCGAGGGGGATTTCGGCGCCGCCGAGCGCCTCCTCGGTCGGCCCTACTCAATGGCCGGCAAGGTGGTGGTGGGCAAACGCCTCGGTGCGACCATCGGTGTGCCCACGGCCAATCTCGAGTTGCGCCGTCTGCGCGCGCCGCTGGCGGGGGTCTATGCGGTGGAGGTGCGCGGCCTTGGGCCGCGGCCGCTGCCGGGCGTGGCAAACGTGGGTACGCGGCCCACGGTCGATGACGGCACAAAGGCCAATCTCGAGGTCCATATCCTGGATTTCGGGCAGAATATCTATCGCCGCAGCATCGATGTGGTGTTCCGCAAGCGCATCCGCGAGGAGCGCCGCTTCGGCTCTCTCGACGAACTCAAGGCCCGCATCGCCGTGGATATCGGGGTGGCGCGGGAGTTTTTCGGCATCTAGCGCGGCCGCCCCAAGCGCAGTGACACGGGTGATCCATGGCTGACTACAAGCACACGCTGAACCTGCCGCAGACGGAGTTCGCCATGAAGGCGAACCTGGCCACCCGCGAGCCCGAGATGCTGGCCCGCTGGCAGGCCGAGGACATCTACGGCCAGATTCGCGCCGCGCGGCGCGGCGCACCCACCTTCATCCTGCACGATGGCCCTCCTTACGCCAACGGCGAGATCCACATCGGTCACGCGGTCAACAAGATCCTGAAAGACATGATCGTCAAATCGCGCACCCTGGGCGGCTTCGACTCGCCCTATGTGCCGGGCTGGGACTGCCACGGTCTGCCGATCGAACTGAACGTCGAGAAGAAAGTGGGCAAGGCCGGCGTCAAGGTGAGCGCCGCGGAATTCCGCAAACTCTGCCGCGAGTACGCGCTAAGCCAGATGCAGCGCCAGCGCGAGGATTTCATCCGACTTGGCGTGCTCGGGGACTGGGCGCACCCTTACCTCACCATGGATTTCGGCACCGAGGCGCACATCGTGCGCGCCCTCGGCAAACTCACGGCCAACGGCCACCTGGAAAAAGGCTTCAAGCCGGTGCACTGGTGCATGGACTGCGGCTCGGCGCTGGCCGAGGCCGAGGTCGAGTACCAGGACAAGACCTCGCCCGCGGTGGATGTGCGCTTCGATGCTGTGGATCCCGTCGCGCTCGCGCGCTGTTTCGGGGTGGAGGTGGAGCCCTCGGCCCGGGTGGCGATCCCCATCTGGACCACCACGCCGTGGACGCTGCCGGCCAATCTGGGCGTCGCGCTGCACCCGGAGCTACCGTATGTGCTGCTCCGCGTGGCGCAGGACGATTACCTCGTGTTGGCCGATGCCCTGCAGGAGTCCGTGCTGGCGCGTTATGGCATCGATGGCACCGATGCCATTGCGATGGCGCCGGGTGGGAGCATGGATCGCCAGTTGCTGCAGCATCCGTTTCTCGAGCGGCAGGTACCGGTGGTGCTGGGCACCCACGTCACTACGGAAGCCGGAACGGGCGCCGTGCACACCGCCCCGGGTCATGGTCTCGATGACTATCACGTGGGACAGGCTTATGGTCTTGGCATACTGAATCCGGTGGACGCGAGCGGCGTGTTCGTGGAGGACACGCCCTTCGTGGCAGGACAGTTCGTGCTGAAGGCCAACGGGCCGATCGTCGAGCTGCTCCGCGAGCGCGGCATGCTGCTGCACTACGAGGCCTACCAGCACAGCTATCCGCATTGCTGGCGCCACAAGAGCCCGGTGATCTTCCGCGCCACCCCGCAGTGGTTTGTGTCGATGACGCGCGCCGGGCTGCTCGATCGCGCACGCGAATCGCTGGCGGCGGTGCAGTTCGTGCCGGCGTGGGGACGTGCCCGCATCGAGGGCATGATCGAGAACCGCCCGGACTGGTGCATCTCGCGTCAGCGCACCTGGGGCGTGCCGATCGCGCTCTTCGTGCACCGCCAGACTGGTGCGATACACCCGCGCATGGCCGAGCTGATTGAGGCCGTGGCCTTGCGCATCGAGCAGACCGGGATCGACGCCTGGTTCGATCTGGATGCCGCCGAACTCCTCGGCGCCGAGGCCGCGGACTACGACAAGGTGACCGACACCCTCGATGTCTGGTTCGATTCCGGCGTGACGCATGCGGCGGTTCTCTCGCAGCGCCCGGATCTGTCGTTCCCGGCGGATCTGTATCTCGAGGGTTCCGACCAGCACCGCGGCTGGTTCCAGAGCTCGCTGCTTACGGCCGCTGGCATCGAGGGCTGCGCGCCCTATCGTGGCGTGCTGACGCACGGCTTCACCGTGGATGCGGCGGGGCACAAGATGTCCAAGTCGCGCGGCAACGTGATCGCGCCGCAACAGGTCATGAAGACGTTGGGCGCTGACATCCTGCGCCTGTGGGTGGCCTCCACCGATTACCGCGCCGAGATGACCGTCTCGGATGAGATCTTCAAGCGCAATGCCGACGCCTACCGCCGGATCCGCAATACCGCGCGCTTCCTGCTCTCGAACCTCGCGGGCTTTGATCCGGCGGTCAATCGCGTGGCGCCCGGGCAGATGCTCGCGCTCGACCGCTGGATCATCGATCGCGCCGCTGCGTTGCAGGCCGATCTCCGGCAGGCCTACGACGAATACCAGTTCCATCTGGTCAGTCACAAGCTCCACAACTTCTGCGTGACGGAGCTGGGCGGCTTCTATCTCGACATCATCAAGGACCGCCAGTACACGACGCGCACCGACAGCCTGGCGCGGCGTTCCGCGCAGACGGCGCTGTTCGATATCCTTGAGGCGCTGGTGCGCTGGATCACGCCGATCCTGAGCTTCACGGCAGACGAGATCTGGCGTTGCATGCCCGGCGAGCGCACGCAGACCGTGTTCGCCGCCACCTGGTACGAGGGGCTTGCGGAGTTGCCGGCCGATGCCGCGCTCGGGCGTGATTTCTGGGATCTGGCGATGCAGCTCAAAACCGCGGTGAACCGCGAACTCGAGCGCGCCCGCAACGCCGGGATCGTGGGCGGCTCGCTCGAGGCCGAGGTACAGCTGTTCTGCGATGCACCGCTCGCCACGCAAATCGCGCGGCTGGGGCAGGAGCTGCGGTTCGTGCTGATCAGTTCGGCGGCGTCCATACACCCCGCGAGCGATGCGCCTGCCGAGGCCGTTGCCACCGAGCTGCCGGGGCTGCAGCTGCTCGTGCGGCCCGCGCCCGGCACCAAGTGTGTTCGCTGTTGGCACCGGCTGGAGGATGTAGGCAGCCATGCCGCGCACCCCGAACTCTGCGGCAGGTGCATTGATAACGTCGATGGTGCGGGCGAGGTAAGACAATATGCCTGAGGTTCGTGCCGTCGCGCGCGCAGCCTGCGCCGTCGAGATGGCGGGTAGCCTGTGAGTGGCGCGCGTGTCTGGCCGTGGTACTTGCTGGCGCTGGTGGTGATCGTGCTCGATCACCTGAGCAAATGGATCGCCAGCACTTCGCTTGAGTACGGCCAGCCGGTGGTCCTGCTGCCGGTGCTTGACCTGACGCTGCTGCACAACCGGGGCGCGGCTTTCAGTTTTCTGAGTGATGCCGGCGGCTGGCAGCGGTGGTTTTTTGCCGCTATCGCGCTCGGCGTGAGCGGCTGGATTGCGTGGTGGTTGCGCACGCTCCCCGCGGGCAAGGCCTGGCTCGCCATGGCGCTTGCGCTGATCCTGGGCGGTGCGCTCGGCAACCTGATCGACCGTGTACTGCTCGGGTATGTGGTGGACTTCATTTCCGTGCACTGGGGGCCGCATTACTTCCCCGCCTTCAATATCGCGGATTCCGCGATCACGGTGGGGGCCGCGATGATGGTCATCGATACCCTCTTTCTCGAGCGGGAGGCGTCCTCGCATGCAGATCAGGCTGGCTAACCCGCGGGGCTTCTGCGCGGGCGTGGACCGCGCCATCGAGATCGTGAATCGCGCCCTCGAGGTCTTCGGGGCGCCCATCTACGTACGCCACGAGGTGGTGCACAACAAATTCGTGGTTGAGGATCTGCGCGCGCGCGGTGCGGTGTTCGTTGAGGAACTCGACCAGGTGCCCGACGACACCATTGTGATCTTCAGCGCCCACGGTGTATCGCAGGCCGTGCAGCAGGAGGCCGCGCGCCGCGGACTCCGCGTGTTCGACGCCACCTGCCCGCTGGTCACCAAGGTGCACATGGAGGTCATGCGCGACAGTCGGCAGGGCAGGGAGTGCATCCTGATCGGCCACGCCGGGCACCCCGAGGTCGAGGGCACCATGGGCCAGTACGACACCGCGAACGGCGGCGCCATCTACCTGATCGAGAACCTTGGGCAGGTGGCGAGTCTCGCCGTGCGCGATCCCGCGGCGCTCTCCTACGTCACCCAGACCACGCTCTCGGTCGATGACACCGCCACCATCATCGATGCGCTGCGGGCCCGCTTCCCGGCCATCAGCGGTCCGCGCAAGGACGATATCTGCTATGCCACCCAGAACCGCCAGGACGCGGTGAAGCAACTCGCGCTCGAGTGCGATCTGGTGCTGGTGGTGGGCTCGCCCAACAGTTCCAACTCGAACCGCCTGGCAGAACTCGCCGAGCGCATCGGCGCCAGCGCCCATCTCATCGACTCCGCCGATGACATCGAACCGGGTTGGCTGGAGGGTCGCAGGGCCGTCGGCGTCACGGCGGGCGCCTCGGCCCCCGAAGTGCTGGTGCGCCGCGTGGTCGAGCGGCTGCAGGCCCTTGGAGCGGAAGCCCCGGTCGAGATGCAGGGCAGGGTGGAGTCGATCATCTTCTCGATGCCGCGCGAGTTGCGGCCCGGCTGAGTCTGCCTCGGGCTCCGTTGACCACTCGTCCGCTTGATCTGACCGCTCATCGTCTGCGGCTTGCCCGTTCGCGCCACGGCGCTAGTCTGGAACCCTGACTAGACTGGGCCTAAAACCCCGATTCCTGCAGGACACCCGATGCGCGACAGGCAGCCAATCAGAGGCCATGAGGGCTTCACGCTGATAGAACTGATGATCACGATCGTGATCATCGGAATTCTTGTCGGTGTTGCCCTGCCGGGCTATCAGAACTCGGTGCGCAAGAGCCACCGCAGTGCAGCCCAGGCCGAGATGCTGGACATCGCCAACCGCGAGCAGCAGTATCTGCTGGCCAACCGCAGCTACACCGCCACCCTCTCGAATCTGGGTTATAGCGTTCCCACGGAGGTGGCGGCCCGCTATACCTGCACCGTGTCGGTCACCAGCACGGGCCTGCCGACATTCACCGTCAGCTGTGCGCCTACCTCCCTGCAATCGGCGTCGGGCTTCAGCACGCTCACGCTGGACAGTACCGGGGCCAAAGCTCCGGCAGGCGAGTGGTGATGCGCAGCCACATGCCTCCCGCCGCGCAGCGCGGCGCCCTCATGATCGAGGTGCTGGTCACTATCGTGATCTGCGTGATCGGGCTGTGGGGTCTTACCAAGGTGCAGTCGAGGCTGCAGATGTCGGAGGTCGAGTCTTATCAGCGATCGCAGGCGCTGATGCTGATGGAGGACATGAGCACCCGTGTCGAGTTGAACCGCATCAACGCTGCGTCCTATGTAACCGGTTCGAACAGTCCGCTCGGTACCGGCACGACCTGCTCCACCAGCACCAGTCCGCTGGCGGCCCGCGATCTCGGTGACTGGTGCGATATGCTGCAGGGCGCCGCAGAAACCTCCTCGTCGTCGGCACGGGTAGGCAGCATGGTCGGCGCCCGCGGCTGCATCGAGAATATCGGCACCAATCAGTACATGATCACCGTGGCCTGGCAGGGCATGTCCCCGCTCACCGCGCCACCGTCGAGCGTTGCTTGCGGGGCCAATTCCTACAACACAACGGGAACCGCCTGCGTCAACGATCTCTGCCGCCGGACCATCACCACCGTGGTTCGCATCGGGAACCTTGACTCATGAGCCGCCCGCAGCAGCACAAACTACAGCAGGCCGGATTCAGCCTGATCGAGCTGATGATCGCCGTTAC
>CAJADV010000275.1 GCA_903938575.1 uncultured Gammaproteobacteria bacterium | reverse complement strand
GGTGCAGTGCTCCCGATCCTCGCGCTCTACGTGGTGGCTGCTGAGGAACAGGGTGTACCGCCGGAGAAATTGGCCGGGACCATTCAGAACGACATTCTCAAAGAGTTCATGGTCCGCAACACCTACATCTACCCGCCAACGCCCTCGATGCGGATCATCGGCGACATCATTTCCTACACGGCGCGGCACATGCCGCGTTTCAATTCGATCTCCATTTCCGGTTACCACATCCAGGAAGCCGGCGCCGATGCGGCGCTCGAACTTGCGTTCACGCTGGCCGATGGCAAGGAGTACATCCGCACCGCCATTGCGGCTGGCCTCGGCATTGACGAGTTCGCGGGCCGGTTGTCGTTTTTCTTCGGCATCGGCATGAATTTCTACATGGAGATCGCCAAGCTCCGCGCGGCCAGATTGCTGTGGGCGCGCATCGTCAACGAGTTCGGGGCGAAGAGCGCCAAATCGCGGATGCTTCGCACCCATTGCCAGACTTCCGGCTGGTCACTTACCGAGCAGGACCCGTACAACAACGTCGTGCGCACCACGATCGAAGCCATGGCGGCCGTATTCGGTGGCACCCAATCACTGCACACCAATGCGCTCGATGAGGCAATCGCACTGCCATCGGCATTTTCCTCGCGTATCGCGCGCAACACCCAGCTGATCATCCAGGAAGAGACTGGCATCACCGCGACGATCGATCCCTGGGGTGGCTCCTATCTCATGGAATCCCTCACCCACGATATCGCAACACGCGCGTGGGAGCTGATCTGCGAGGTGGAGGCGAGCGGCGGGATGGCGCGTGCCATCGAGACGGGAATGCCCAAGCTGCGCATTGAGGAGTCGGCTGCGCGCAAGCAGGCTCGCATCGATCGGGGCGAGGATGTGATCGTCGGGGTGAACAAGTACCGGCCCACCAGCGAGGAGTCTTTCGACATCCTCGAGATCGACAACCGGGCGGTTCGCGATTCGCAACTCCAGCGCCTGGCGCAGATTCGCGCCTCGCGTGATGACGCCGCGGTTCAGGCAAGCCTTGAGGCACTGACGGCTGCGGCGCGCGATGGCAGCGGAAATCTCCTTGCGTTGGCGGTGGAGGCAATCCGCGCCCGCGCCACCGTAGGTGAGATATCAGATTCGCTCGAGAAAATCTGGGGGCGCTACAGCGCCTCGGCCAGCACAGTCTCCGGGGTTTACGGTAGCGCCTACGAAAAGGACGCCGACTGGCAGGCGCTGTGCGCCGAGATCGCGCAGTTCGTCCTGGATCAGGGGCGCAGGCCGCGGATGCTGGTGTGCAAGATGGGGCAGGACGGTCACGACCGCGGAGCGAAGGTCATTGCCAGTGCCTTCGCCGACGTGGGCTTCGATATCGACCTCTCGCCCATGTTCTCCACCCCTGAGGAAGTGGCTCGTCAGGCGATCGAGAACGATGTCCACGTCGTGGGCGCCTCCTCGCTCGCCGCGGGACACAAGACACTCATCCCGCAACTGATCGAGGCACTGCGTGCACAGGGCGCTCACGAGATCGTGGTTGTGGCTGGTGGCGTGATTCCACGACAGGACTACGGGTTCCTTGCCGATGCTGGAGTGCGCTGCATCTTCGGCCCCGGAACGCGCATTCCCGCGGCAGCACGGGAAGTCCTGGATGCCATTCGCGCCAGCGGATCCTGAGCGGCTCCGCATGGATGCCGCGCAGCTCCTCGCCGGCAGCCGACGTGCGCTCGCCAAGGCGATCACGCTGGTTGAAAGCACGCGCGATGATCACCGCGCGCAGGCCGATGCGCTGCTCGATGCGGTTTTGCCGTACACCGGGCGCAGCATCCGCATAGGTATCAGCGGCGTTCCCGGCGTTGGCAAATCCACCTTCATAGAGTCCTTCGGATTGCAGCTGGTAGCCGCCGGCTTCAAGCTCGCGGTGCTCGCGGTCGATCCGAGCTCACCGATTGCCGGAGGCAGCATCCTCGGCGACAAGACGCGCATGGAGCGCTTGTCGCGTGAGGAAAACGCGTTCATCCGTCCGTCGCCATCAGCGGGAGCGCTGGGTGGTGTGGCGCACCGCACGCGTGAGAGCCTGCTGCTGTGTGAGGCGGCCGGCTTCGACGTAATCCTGGTCGAGACGGTGGGTGTGGGGCAGTCGGAGTACGAAGTTGCCGCGATGGTCGATTTTTTCCTCGTGCTGATGCTCCCCAATGCCGGAGACGAACTGCAGGGGATCAAACGCGGCATCATGGAGCTCGCTGACGCGCTGGTGATCAACAAGTCGGACGGCGATGGTGCAGGCCTTGCCGCTCGGACGCGTCAGCATTATCAGAATGCACTGCATCTGCTGACACACGGCGGATTCTGGACGCCCCGGGTGCTATGTTGTTCAGCGCTCGAAAATCACGGGATAGACGCGGTCTGGGACATGATCTGCGAGTACCGTCGTGACGCCGAGGCTAACGGTGCGCTCGGCGAGCGCCGTGCCCGCCAGAACGGCGCCTGGTTGAAGCGCCTTATCGCAGAACTTCTGGAGCAGCGCTTCCGCACCGATCCGCGCGTGCGTGCGGAGCTGCCGCTGCTCGAGCAGCAGGTGCTGCGCGGAGAGCTCACACCGCGCGCTGCAGCGCGGCGTTTGCTGCCCTGAGGGCGGGTCAGGCTGGAGTCAATTCGCAACGTGGTGCGCTTCTCCGGGTATCGTGCGTCAAGGCAGTCGGATGCAGGCGCTAATAGCTTTCGCTGCATGACGCTGCTCAGCGCTTGCGCCCCTGGATCGCCTTTTCCATCATGATCCGGGTGGCGATTTCCTCGACCGACATGCGTGTCGTATTCAGAAACGGAATGCGGTATCGGCGAAACAGGCCCTCGACCTGGCGCACTTCGTCCTCGCACTGCCGAATCGACGCATAGCGGCTGTCGGGACGCCGGGCATGACGTATTGACGCGAGGCGCTCCGGGTCGATGGTCAGCCCGAACAGCCGCTCCTGCGCGGCGACCAGTACCGGCGGCAGCCTGCCACGGTCGAGATCTTCCTCGGTGATGGGGTAATTGGCCGCGTGGACGCCGAACTGCATGGCAAGATACACGCAGGAGGGAGTCTTGCCGCTGCGCGAGACGCCGACCAGGATGACATCGGCCCTGGCGTATTCGCTGCCGCTCGCGCCATCGTCATTGGCCATGGCGTAGTGGATAGCATCGATACGCTGGTAGTAATGATGGTGTTGGGCATGGTGGAAGCCGCCAACCGTGAAGCTCGAGGGTTTTCCGAGCGCCTGCTCGAGCGGCGCGAGGAAGGTGGCGAAGATGTCGAACATGCTGCCGGCCGAGGTTCCCAGTATCTGGCGCAGGTGCTGGTCTACCACGGTATCGAAGATCAGCGGGGCACAGCCGTCGCGCGCGGCGGCGGCATTGATTTCCTCCACTGCGGCGCGGGCCTTGTCCTGCGTATCAACGTAGGGCATCCGCACAAACTCCATCTCCAGCCCCTCGAATTGGGCCAGCAGCGCTTCTCCAAGTGTCTCGGCCGTGATGCCAGTGCCGTCCGATACGAAAAAGGCGGTGCGTTTCAACGGGAGATTTCCTGTAACGGTTGCAAGGGATTCTGCCACAGGGCTCGGTTACCATGGGCCACGACAGGTACGCGGAGGCAATGGTCATGGATGCTCGGGTACTGGCGCTGGACACACTGGGCATGGGCGATGTCGCCCGTGTAGGCGGCAAGAACGCCTCTCTAGGCGAGATGATCAGGGGGCTTGCGGCAGCGCATGTGCGGGTTCCGGATGGCTTCGCGACCACCGCCCAAGCCTACCGCGAGTTCCTCGCCCACGGCGGGCTCGATGCACGGATCGCTGCCCGCCTCCAGAGTCTGGACATCGACGATGTCGCCGAGCTCGCGCGAGCCGGTGCGGAGATCCGCGGATGGATCCGCGAGGCGCCCTTGCCGGCTGCTCTGCGCGATGAGGTAGCCACTGCCTGGGCTGCACTTGCAGCCGGTGCGGACATCGCCGTCGCCGTGCGTTCCTCCGCGACCGCGGAGGATCTTCCTGATGCGTCTTTCGCGGGCCAGCAGGAAACTTTTCTCAACGTGCGCGGCCTCGAGGCTGTGATCGCTGCGATCCACGAGGTTTTTGCCTCGCTCTACAACGACCGCGCGATTTCCTACCGCGTGCACAAGGGCTTCATCCACGCGGATGTGGCGCTTTCCGCAGGTATCCAGCGCATGGTGCAGGCGGGCACCGGCGCCAGCGGCGTCATGTTCACGCTGGACACCGAGTCGGGATTCGATGGCGTGGTGTTCATCACGGCGTCCTGGGGCTTAGGCGAGATGGTCGTCCAGGGAGCGGTCAATCCCGATGAGTTCTACGTCTTCAAACATGCCTTGCGCAGCGGCCATGATCCCGTGCTGCGACGCACCCTCGGTGACAAGAAACTGCGTATGGTCTATGCCGCGCAGGGGACGGCCACTGAGCCCGTGCCCGAGGCGCTGCAACAGGTGTTCTGCCTGAGCGACGCCGAGGTCGCCGAACTCGGGCGCATCGCGCTCAGCATCGAGGAGCATTACGGCCGCCCGATGGACATCGAGTGGGCCCGCGACGGCGACGACGGTCTGCTCTACGTGCTGCAGGCAAGGCCCGAGACAGTGCGCAGCCGCGTGGCAGGCGGCACCGTGGAGCGTTACCTGCTGAAGCAGCGTGGCGAGGTACTTTGCGAGGGCCGCGCGATCGGCCACCGCATCGGCGCAGGCACGGTGCGCGTGATCCGTGACGTCGCCGCGATGGAGCGCGTGCGTGAGGGAGATGTGCTGGTCACGGACATGACGGACCCCGACTGGGAGCCGATCATGAAGCGTGCGGCTGCGGTGGTGACCAATCGCGGTGGCCGCACTTGCCACGCGGCGATCATCGCGCGCGAGCTTGGCATTCCCGCCGTCGTCGGGTGTGGGGACGCCACCGAACGGCTACGCGACGGGGCAGCCGTGACGGTCTC
>CAJADV010000274.1 GCA_903938575.1 uncultured Gammaproteobacteria bacterium | reverse complement strand
TGTCGCCGCCCTTGTCGAAACGCCGGGCATCGCCGCCGAAAAGCTCCGCCAGCACGCCCTCGTCGACCACGCCCTCGTGCGCCAGGTCTGCGGCCACCTCGAGCAGATTGAGCCCACGCCGCGCGTCGCCATCGGCAGCGCGTGCCAATCGCGCCAGCGAGTCAGCGTCGATGCGAAGCGCTCGCTCGCGCAGCATGGCATCCCCCGCGAGCGCACGCTCGAGCACGCGTACGATGGTCGCCTCGTCCATGGACCGCAGCTTGTATACCCGCGCGCGGGACAACAGCGCGCTGTTCAGTTCAAACGAAGGGTTCTCCGTGGTGGCACCCACGAACACCACCGTACCGTCCTCGACGTAGGGCAGGAACGCATCCTGCTGGCCCTTGTTGAAACGATGCACTTCGTCGACGAACAGGATGCTCCGGCGTCCGCTCGCCCGGCGCTCCACCTGCGCGGCCTCTACCGCCGCACGAATGTCCTTCACGCCACCCAGCACCGCCGAGATCGACTGGAAATGCGTGTCCGTCGTCTCCGCAAGCAGTCTCGCGAGTGAGGTCTTGCCGACCCCGGGCGGGCCCCAAAGGATCATGGAGTGCAACGCACCCGAACGCACCGCGCGCCCGAGTGGCGTGTCGACGCCGAGGATATGCTCCTGCCCGATGAAATCCTCGACACAGCGCGGGCGCATCCGTGCCGCCAGTGGCACCCAGGTTGCGTTGCGTCCCGGCTCAGTCGTCATGGATTTCATCGACCCCATCCGGGGTCACGAAGCGGAAACGTCCAGCGTCAATGACATCAAGCACACGCACTTCGCTGAAGGAGACTTCGGTGCGCTGCCCCAGACCGTCGGTGATCTCGAGGCGCTCGAGCAGGCCGGCACGGAACTGCAGCGCCAGCCGCGAGAACGGACTCCCGTCATCATGCGGCAACAACTCGAAGCGCTCGGCCCCGGCGTCATCGCCCGATGCACGGATCGAATACAGTTTCTCCACGGCGTCGATCTCGCCGGCCAGAAGCATGGACGGGATCTGATCCGCACGCTGGTCCAGCGGTCTGGACACCACCTGCGCAAGGTCAGGATCATACTGCCAAACCGTGGTGCCATCGGACACCACAAGCTGCTCGAAGGGAGGGGCGGTTTCCCAGCGAAACCGGCCCGGATGCGCGAGAAGTACGCGGCCGCCCGACGCCTGCAGCAGCACGCCCTTCTCGTCTTTCAATTGCTGGTTGAAGACGGCCTCGATACGTCGCATGCCGCCGAGCAATTCACCGAGACGCACCGTGTGGACGTCTCCGGCCAGCACGCGCAGGCACAGTAGAGAAAGCACGACGACAGCGAAAAAACGCGACACGGCAGCACCTTCAGGAGGTCCTCAACCGGAGGGCGGAGGCGGTGCCAGGACCTCGCGGCCGCCGTTGCTGTTCATCGCAGTGACGACGCCGGCGGCCTCCATGGCCTCGATCATCCGGGCGGCGCGATTGTAGCCGATGCGCAGTTTGCGCTGCACGGACGAAATGGAAGCCTTGCGGCTCTCGGTGACGAATCGCACGGCCTCGTCATACAGTCCATCGCTCTCGGGATCGTCTTCGCCAGAGCTCTCACCCGGAAGCAGTGCCCCCGACGAACTGCTGCCCTCCTCGAGAATGCCCGGGAGGTAATTGGGTCCGTTGCTCTGCTGGCGCAGTTCGGCCACGACCCGATGCACTTCGGCATCGGAGACGAAGGCACCGTGAACCCTGATGGGAACGCCACTGCCCGGGGGCAGATACAGCATGTCGCCGTGGCCCAACAACTGCTCCGCACCGCCCTGATCGAGGATGGTGCGGGAGTCGATCTTCGAGGACACCTGAAACGCCATGCGGGTCGGGATATTGGCCTTGATCAGGCCCGTGATGACATCCACCGAGGGGCGCTGGGTCGCAAGGATCAGGTGGATACCGGCGGCACGGGCCTTCTGGGCGATACGCGCAATGAGCTCCTCCACCTTTTTGCCGACGATCATCATCATGTCGGCAAATTCGTCGATAACGACCACGATCGCCGGCAGCGGTTCGAGCGTCGGGGCGATCTGCTCATCCTCGGGGACGAATACCGTGGGCTCGGGCTTCCAGAAGGGATCGAAGATCGGCGTCCCGGCTTCCTTGGCATCGCTGATCTTGCGGTTGAAGCCGGCAAGGTTGCGCACGCCCATCGCGGCCATGAGTTTGTAGCGCCGCTCCATCTCGGCCACGCACCAGCGCAGGCCGTTGGCGGCATCCTTCATGTCCGTGATGACGGGCGTAAGGAGGTGCGGGATCCCCTCGTAGACCGAGAGCTCGAGCATCTTGGGATCCACCATGATGAGGCGCACCTCCTCGGCGGTGGACTTGTAAAGCAGGCTGAGCAGCATTGCATTGACGCCCACTGACTTGCCCGAGCCCGTGGTTCCGGCAACGAGGAGATGCGGCATGCGTGCGAGATCAACGACCATCGGCTCGCCGGAGATGTCATAGCCCAGCGCCAGGGAGAGCGGTGACTTCGCCGCTTCGTAGGCACGCGAGGCCAGCACATCACCCAGCAATACGGTTTCGCGGTTTTCGTTGGGGATCTCGATACCCACGACGGACTTGCCGGGGATGACCTCGACCACCCGGACGCTGATCACCGCAAGCGAGCGCGCCAGATCTTTTACGAGGTTGCTGATCCGGCTGACTTTCACGCCGGCGGCGGGCTGGATTTCGAAGCGCGTGATGACCGGTCCCGGGAGCACCGAAACCACCTTGGCTTCGATGCCGAAATCGGCAAGCTTCAACTCCAGCAGCCGTGACAAGCCCTCGAGGGCGTCGGCTGAATAGCCGCGGCGCAGGGATTTGTCTGCCATATCGAGTAGCGCAAGCGGAGGCAGGCCGCCGGAACCCGTGGGCGGCGTGAAAAGAGCACCCTGCTTCTCCCGCAGCACCCGCTCGCTCGGCTCCTTGGCCCGAGTGGTAACAACGCGGATCACCGGCTCCTGCGGCGCGGGATCACCCTGCTCGGTCCGGGAGTCGTCCAGCTGCGGTTCGCGACGCGCACGCGGCCTGCGATCGGTATCGGTGCCGTTCGCCGTGCGCTTTGCCGCCGGCGCCGCGGGATCCGGCATGGCGATTCGGGAATTCCTGTAGCTCGCGAGGCCCTCGAGCAGCCGTACCCGCGACCATGCAAGGACCTGCAGCGTCAGCTGCCCGGTCCGCTCCGCGAGCCACACCCAGGACAGGTCCGTGAAAATCGTGAGCCCGAACAGCATCAGTGACACCAGCAACAACTCGCTGCCCGCAAGCCCGAACGCACTCTGGCACACCGATCCGAGAGTCTCCCCCAACATGCCGCCTATGCCGAAGGGCAGCAATGATCCCTCGCTACCCTTGATGGCAAGGATGCCTGTGCCGGCAATCACCACCAGCACACAACCCACGCCGCGGATAGAGAGGATCAACCAATCGAGCTCGAAGGGCTCCTCGCGTTCGCGCAACAGCACCCAGGCACGGTATGCAAGCAGGATGGGCAACAGGTAGGAGACATAACCGAACAGCGAGAGCAGCACGTCGGCCACCCAAGCGCCGGTGGCGCCACCGGCATTCAGGATCGCGGCTCCGGTACCCGTCGAGGACCAGCCCGGATCGCTGACGCTGTACGTGCTGATGCCCAGCAGCAGGTAGGCCGCTAACGCGAGCACGCCGATCACGACCCCCTCGCGCATACCATGCTGCAAGGGCGAGGGCCCCGTCCGGGCCTGTATCGCTGACGCTCCTCGCGTTCTAGCCACGCGGTCCTGCTCCAGTGAGATGATTACCGTATACTCCGGCCCGCCCGCCGGGGGACGCGCCTGGTGAAAGTATAGGCGCTATTCCAGCTTCTGCCCGGTCACAACACAACCCCCCAACCCATTGATTGCAGAGGCTCGTTTGAACATGGGAAGCAGCCATCATCGCCTCCTCATACTCGGCTCAGGCCCGGCCGGCTATACCGCGGCCGTCTACGCGGCGCGCGCAAACCTGCGTCCGGTACTGATCGCTGGCATGCAGCCCGGCGGGCAGTTGATGACCACCACGGAGGTCGAGAACTGGCCCGGGGGGCACGGGCATCTGCAGGGACCTGAACTGATGCAGGCGATGCAGGAGCACGTCGAGCGCCTCGAGGTCGGGATAGTGCAAGACCACATCCACACCACCGCCCTGTCGGAGCGGCCGATCCGCCTCGAGGGTGACAACGGCACCTACACCTGCGATGCCCTGATCATCGCCACCGGCGCCTCGGCGCGCTATCTCGGTCTGCCCTCCGAGGAGGCGTTCCTCGGCCGCGGCGTCAGCGCCTGCGCCACCTGCGATGGCTTTTTCTACCGCAACAAGACGGTGGCAGTGATCGGTGGTGGCAACACGGCAGTCGAGGAGTCCCTCTACCTCGCCAATCTCGCCGCCAAGGTCTACGTGGTTCACCGTCGCGACAGCCTGCGTTCCGAGAAAATCCTCCAGGACCGGCTGCGGGCCCGTGAAGCCGAAGGCCGGGTGGAGATGAAATGGAACCGTGTACTGGACGAAGTGCTCGGGGACGCCTCGGGCGTCACGGGGATGCGCCTGCGCAGTGCCGATGGCAGCACCGTCGAGGACATCGCCCTGGACGGGGTGTTCATCGCGATCGGACACACACCCAACACGGCGATCTTTGCCGGCCAGCTCGACATGGAAAACGGCTACATCCAGACCCGTAGCGGCCTGAGTGGGAATGCGACGGCCACCAGCGTGCCCGGCGTTTTCGCCGCCGGCGATGTTGCCGACCACATCTACCGCCAGGCCATCACCTCCTCGGGCTTCGGCTGCATGGCTGCGCTGGACGCCGAGAAGTACCTGGACGGCCTCTGATGTTCGCCCCGCGGGGATGAGTCGGCTTACGCTGCTCGGGGAAGACCCCGAGCTGTTTCCGCCACTGGAAGCGGCCCTGCACGAGCCCGAGGGCCTGATCGCCGTTGGCGGGGACCTTGGCGAGGCACGGCTGCTTGCCGCGTATCGACAAGGTATCTTCCCCTGGTTCGAGGAGCCCGATCCCATTTTGTGGTGGTCGCCCGATCCGCGAGCGGTGATCTTTCCCTCAGAACTGCACCTGTCACGGAGCCTGCGCAAGCGTCTGCGCCAGACGCCGTTCCGGATAAGCGCTGACACGGCCTTCAAATCCGTCATGGCCGGTTGCGCCGCTCAGCGTCCCGAGAGTACCGGCACGTGGATCGGGCGAGGAATGCATCGCGCCTACACAGGACTGCACCACGCCGGATACGCGCACTCGGTGGAGGCCTGGAAGGGCGACTTGCTGGTCGGGGGGCTCTACGGCGTAGCGATCGGCAGGGTGTTTTTCGGTGAGTCGATGTTCGCGCTCGCACCGGACGCCTCGAAAATCGCCTTCGCGCACCTCGCCGTGCAACTGCGCGAATGGAACTACGCCCTGATCGACTGTCAGCAGGACACGGCCCATATGCAGCGCTTCGGGTCGCGCCGCATTGCCCGCGGGGAGTTTCGCGATATATTAGCCATCAATACGGTTTTGCCGGGCGTCCCTACGCCTTGGCACATACAGCGGGGCGCCGACGACGAGGCATGGGCAATCCGGTAAGCTTGCTGGCGAACGTTCGCGTATTCGCCACATATCCCCATAACTGCAGTTACCTGCCGGGCGAACAGGCCACCACGCTGTTCGTCGATCCGAGCACGCCCATCGATGCCAGAATCTACAGCCAACTCTCCTATATAGGCTTCAGACGCAGCGGCCCTCACCTCTACCGTCCACATTGCGCCGCGTGCAACGCCTGCGTCCCGGCCCGGGTGCCAGTGACGGACTTCACGGCGAACCGCGGCCAGCGACGCATCCTCTCCCGTAACCGCGACCTGCAAATCGACGTGGTCGAGAGCATTTCCTCTGATGAGCACTTCGAGCTCTATAGTCGCTATATATGCGCCCGCCATCGCGATGGCGACATGTATCCACCGGATCGTGAGCAGTTCAACTCCTTCCTGACGCGCGAGTGGGGCAGCACCAGCTTCGTGGAGTTCCGTCACGAGCAACGACTGGTGGCCTTGGCGGTGCTGGACAGGCTTGAGAACGGGATATCGGCGATCTATACCTTCTACGATCCCGATGCCGCCACGCGCAGCCTCGGCAGCTTCGTGATCCTCTGGCAGATAGCCCTTGCGCGCGAACTCGGACTTCCGGCGGTCTACCTGGGATACTGGATCCGAAATTGCCGGAAGATGAACTACAAGACCCGTTTCCGGCCCATTGAACTCCTCACCAACGGCCACTGGGTCCGCGTGGACTGAGAAGCGGCAATCTTGCCCTTCTATAGTTGCCCCCGATAGGTCAGAATCCCGCCCGCCCCAAATAGCGAGAGTGAGGCCGGATGGCGAAGGAAGATGTCCTCGAGATGGATGGCGAGGTGGTTGACACCCTGCCCAACACGACGTTCAAGGTTCGCCTCGAGAACGGCCATGTGGTCATCGCCCATATCAGCGGCAAGATGCGCAAGCACTACATCCGTATCCTGACGGGCGACAAGGTCAAGGTCGAACTCACACCCTACGACCTCAGCAAGGGTCGCATAACCTTCCGCGAGCGCTGATACCAAAAAAGGGGGCAGGCCCCCTTTTTTGGTTTTGACGTCACTGCCTCCCGCGCGGCCTCTAAATACAGTCTCTCCGCCGGGGAGCTCTCCCAACCAGATCGTTACTCGGCTGCCTCTGCCCTCACGGTCAGGCTGCCCTCTTCCACGGTGATCCTGACAACGCCTGGCCGCTTTTCAAGTGCGCCGAACAGAAGAATCTCCGCCAGCGGCTTCTTGATGTGCTCCTGGATCACCCGTGCCATAGGTCGGGCGCCCATTCGCTCGTCATAGCCACGCTCAACCAGCCAGTCGCAGGCCTCGTCGTCGATCTCGATCGTGACTTTGCGCTCGGCCACCTGAGCCTCGAGCTCGAGCATGAATTTGCTCACCACCCGACGCACAACCTCTTTGCCAAGCGCGCCGAACTGGATGATCGAATCCAGGCGGTTGCGGAATTCAGGCGTGAACATGCGTTTGACGGCCTCGAGGCCGTCGGTGCTCTGATCCTGCTCGACGAAGCCGATCGAGGCGCGATTCATCTGCTCGGCACCCGCATTGGTGGTCATGACCAGCACCGTGTTGCGGAAATCAGCCTTGCGCCCGTTGTTGTCAGTAAGGGTGCCATGGTCCATCACCTGCAAAAGCAGATTGAAGACCTCGGGGTGAGCCTTCTCGACTTCATCGAGCAGCAGCACACTGTGCGGATGCTTGGTGACTGCATCCGTGAGCAGTCCACCCTGATCGAAGCCCACGTAGCCGGGCGGAGCACCGATAAGGCGCGACACCGTATGGCGCTCCATATACTCGGACATGTCAAAGCGGATGAGTTCCAGGCCCAGCGTTTTAGCCAGCTGGCGACTCGCTTCGGTCTTGCCAACCCCCGTCGGGCCGGCAAACAGAAAACAGCCAATGGGCTTCTCGGGATTCTTGAGGCCGGCGCGCGACAGCTTTACCGCCGTGGCGAGCGCGGTCATGGCTGCGTCCTGACCGAATACTCCCTGCTTGAGGTCGTCTTCGAGGGTGCGCAGCGATTCCTTGTCAGAGGCAGAGACGTTACGCGGCGGTATGCGGGCAATCTTCGCGACGATCTCCTCCATTTCCTTCGGCCCGAGCAGCTTCTTCCGGCGTGACTCCGACTGCAGGCGCTGATAAGCACCGGCCTCGTCGATGACATCGATGGCCTTGTCCGGCAGGAAGCGATCGGTGATGTAGCGCGCGGACAACTCCGCTGCGGTCTTCAGCGCTGCGGTGCTGTAGCGCAGACCGTAGTGCTCCTCGAAACGCGGGCGCAGGCCCTTCAGGATCTCGAAAGTCTCAGCCACGCTGGGCTCGTTCACGTCCACTTTCTGGAAACGGCGACTCAACGCACGATCCTTGTCAAAGATCCCGCGGAACTCCTGGAATGTCGTGGAACCTATGCAGCGGATGTCCCCGGAGCTGAGCAAGGGCTTCAACAGGTTGGAGGCATCCATCACGCCACCGGAGGCGGCGCCAGCCCCGATGATGGTGTGTATCTCATCGATGAACAGCACCGCGTGCTTCTTTTTCTTCATCTCGGCGAGCAGCCCCTTGAAACGTTTCTCGAAATCACCCCGGTACTTGGTGCCCGCCAGCAGCGCGCCCAGATCAAGCGAGTAGATGACACTGGAGCGCAGAACATCCGGCACATCGCCATCGACGATGCGCTTGGCGAGGCCCTCGGCGATCGCGGTCTTGCCGACGCCCGACTCACCGACCAGCAGTGGGTTGTTCTTGCGGCGGCGCACGAGGATCTGCGCGACGCGCTCAAGTTCTACTGCGCGGCCGACCAAGGGGTCAATGCGGCCGGCACGGGCCTCATCGTTCAGGTTGGTAGCGAAGCTCTGCAGCGGGCTCGCTTCGGCCTCGGCACCGGGCTGCGCTTGCTGCTCGTCCTCGGCGCCGCCCTCCGCAGCGCTCCCATCGGGCCGCGGACTGTCGCCAACCTTGGAGATGCCGTGCGTGATGAAGTTCACCACATCGATGCGGGCAATATTCTGCTTCTTCAACAGGAATACCGCCTGGCTTTCCTGCTCGCTGAACAGCGCGACCAGAACGTTGGCGCCGGTCACCTCGCTCTTGCCCGAGGACTGCACATGGAACACCGCACGCTGGAGTACGCGCTGGAAACCGAGGGTAGGCTCGGTCTCGCGGTCGGTCTCGGCATCGGGAATAACCGGCGTGGTGGTCTCGACGAACTCGCTGAGCTCACGCGCGAGGCCCGGAATATCCGCGCCACAGGCACGCAGCACGCGTGTCGCGGCCTCGTTTTCCAGTAAGGCGAGAAGCAGATGCTCAACGGTCATGTATTCGTGGCGGCGCGAGCGCGCCTGTTTGAACGCGCTGTTGAGATTGAACTCGAGGTCCTTGCTCAGCATTGTGGGTCTCCTACTCTAGGGGCTTGCCCCGACAACATGACTCCATACAACCGGCGAGCCGCCGCCGACCCGCGGGAGAGACTGACCTCAGGCGTCACCCGAGGCCTCGATTTCACATAATAAGGGGTGTTGGCTTTCCCGCGCGTAGCGGTTCACCTGTGTCGCCTTGGTCTCGGCAATGTCGCGGGGGTAGATACCGCAGACCGCACGGCCCTGCATATGAACCGCGAGCATGATCTGCGTGGCTTTCTCACGGCCCATGCCGAAGAAAACCTGAAGCACCTCCACGACGAACTCCATGGGCGTGTAGTCATCGTTCAGCATCACGACCTGGAACAAGGGCGGCTGCTTCAGTTGCGGCCGGGATTCCTGAACCAGCAGATCGCCCTCGCCCTTGCGAATCGTCTTCTGTGCCTGTGCCCTAGGTTCCATCAGCGTCATGACTCTGCAAATCGCCAACCGCGTGTTCCTCTCAATACGCACGGAGACTCTTTCATGGATCGCCCTCTCGCACAAGACAGCGCAAACCGACGGCTCTGACGGTCTGCCGTGCTTGACTATTCCTCACGTCCTCGTATAAAAAACGGACAGCAGCGGACCGCATCAAGAACACACCTGAGGGCTCGCTGCCAATAATGACAACAAGTACTGCCCGACACGGGCACTGGGATCGAAGCCATGCATACCGGCGTCGTCAAGTGGTTCAACAATTCCAAAGGCTATGGCTTCATCCTCCCGGATGAAGGCAGCGGAGATGTGTTCGCGCACTACTCCGAAATAGTCATGGAGGGCTACAAAACCCTGAAGGCCGGGCAGCCGGTAAAGTTCAGGGTGGAGGCCGGGCCAAAAGGCATGCATGCAATCGGCATCGAAGCCCGCGAGGGCGTGTTTGAGCCAGCATTCCCCACCTGAAGCGAGACACCGCCGGGCTGCTGCCCGACGGTGCCAGTCGGTCACATATGGGCGACGATCGCGTCGCCGAACTCCGAGCACTTGAGTAGCTTGGCGCCTTCCATCAGGCGCTCGAAATCATAGGTAACGGTCTTGGCCTGAATGGCCCCGTTCATCCCCTTGATGATGAGGTCTGCGGCCTCGTTCCACCCCATGTGACGGAGCATCATCTCCGCCGACAGGATAAGTGAACCTGGATTGACCTTGTCCTGGCCCGCATACTTCGGCGCCGTGCCGTGCGTCGCCTCGAACAGCGCCACCGTATCGCTCAGGTTTGCGCCCGGCGCGATCCCGATGCCACCGACCTGTGCCGCCAGCGCGTCGGAAAGATAGTCACCGTTCAGGTTCAGGGTAGCGATCACGCTGTACTCGTCCGGGCGCGTGAGTATCTGCTGCAGCATCGCATCGGCAATCACATCCTTCACGACGATGTCCTTGCCGGTATGCGGGTTCTTCAACTTGACCCACGGGCCACCATCGAGCAGCTCGCCGCCGAATTCCTCCTGCGCCAGCTGGTAGCCCCACTCCTTGAAGGAACCCTCAGTGAATTTCATGATGTTGCCCTTGTGCACCAGCGTGACCGAGGGCAGGTCCTGCGCGATCGCGTATTGGATGGCACGGCGCACGAGTCGGACGGTACCTTCCTTTGACACGGGCTTGATGCCGATGCCGCAGTTTTCCGGGAACCGGATCTTCTTGACGCCCATCTCCTCGCGCAGGTACTTGATCAATTTGTCGGCTTCAGGGGAGCCGGCTTTCCACTCGATGCCTGCGTAGATGTCCTCAGAGTTCTCGCGGAAAATGACCATATTGGTCTTCCCCGGCTCACGCACCGGCGAGGGGACGCCCTCGAACCAGCGCACGGGGCGCAAACAGACGTAGAGATCGAGCTCCTGCCGAAGCGCCACGTTCAGCGAGCGGAATCCGCCGCCGACCGGCGTGGTGAGCGGGCCCTTGATGGACACCGCGTAGTCCTTGATGGCATGCAGCGTCTCGGCAGGAAACCAGTCGCCCTCATAGAGTTCAGCGGCTTTCTCGCCGGTGTAGATTTCCATCCAGCTGATGCGCCGCTTGCCTGCGTATGACTTGGCGACGGCAGCGTCCACGACCTTGATCATGGCGGGCGTGATGTCGACTCCGATACCGTCGCCCTCGATGAAGGGGATGACGGGATGATCAGGGACAGTGAGCGAGTGATCAGCGTTGACGGTGATCTTCTCGCCCTGCGCGGGCACCTTGATGTGCTTGTAGGACATTGCTTGCTCCCGGAAGTGTGTACTCGACATCGACGAGCGGCTGGCGCCGCCGCGGGGCCGAGTATAGCATCGCGTCCGACATCTCAAGGTCCCGCATTCAGACGATTACCGATGCCGGACATCATCCTTCTGAACAAGCCCTACGGCGTCCTCAGTCAGTTCACCGACGAGGCCGGACGTCCTACCCTCGCGGGTCTGCTGCGGGCACCGGGATTTCGCCCTGCGGGCCGGCTTGATGCCGACTCTGAAGGGCTGCTCGCGCTGTGTGACGACGGTGCGCTACAGGCGCGCATCGCCTCACCCCGCCACAAATTACACAAAACCTATCTGGTGCAGGTCGAGGGCGAGCCAGGCGATGCGGCGCTCGCATCATTACTAGCCGGCGTGACCCTGAAAGATGGTCCGGCTTGCGCCTGGTCGGCCCGCGCGATCCCGGAGCCCGCGCTGTGGGCGAGGGATCCTCCCGTGCGCTATCGCGCCCGGATTCCTACCTCGTGGCTGGAGATCGTGCTGACGGAGGGCCGGAACCGCCAGGTCCGTCGGATGACGGCAGCCATCGGATTCCCCACGCTGCGACTGGTGCGCTGGCAGATCGGGCCGTGGAATCTGGAGGGACTGGCACCCGGTCAGTGGCGTCGGCTTGAAGTTCGTCCCGACATGCTTGACCCATCGCGGCGTACATCCCGGCGCGGCATAATGTCCAACCCTGACGGAGAGCGATCATGAGTACAGACCATCGCCCCTGGGTGCCACGCGTAACGGTGGCCACGGTGGTCTTCGACAAGGGCCGCTACCTCCTGGTGGAGGAAATCGCCGAGACCGGGCAGCCCGTCTTGAACCAGCCCGCGGGACATCTCGAACCCGGGGAGTCACTCGCCGATGCCGCCAGGCGCGAGACACTGGAGGAGACCGGCTGGCACGTGGAGATCGAAGCACTGCTGGGCGCCTCGCTTCTTACAAATTCCCTGACCGGAATCACGTATTACCGGACCAGCTTTGTCGCCCGCCCGCTACGGCACGACCCAGAGCGACCGCTGGACCGCGAGATCATCGGGCCGCGCTGGCTGAGCTACGCCGAGATCATTGCCGATGCAGCCCGTCTGCGCAGCGAGTCCGTGCTGGCCACCATCGAGCAACACCGCTCCGGGGCGCGCTTCCCGCTCGGGGATTTCTTCTACCCGCGGATACCGCAATGACCCAAATGGGGGAAGCGGTGATCGTCGGCGTGTCGGGGGGCGTCGACTCGGCCGTCAGCGCCTTCCTGCTTCGCGAGCAGGGATACGCCGTAGAAGGCCTGTTCATGAAGAACTGGGACGAAGATGACGGCACCGAGTACTGCACCGCCAAGGCAGATCTCGCTGATGCGCAGGCCGTCTGCGACCTGCTCGGCATCCGCCTGCACACAGCCAACTTCGCGGCCGAGTACTGGGACAATGTCTTCGAGCATTTCCTCGCCGAATACCGCGCGGGGCGCACCCCCAACCCTGATGTGCTTTGCAACCGTGAGATCAAGTTCAAGGTCTTCGCTGAATATGCGGAGACCCTGGGCGCGAGCCGTATCGCCACGGGACACTATGCCCGTCTGTCACGGGAGCATGGCCGCACACGCCTTCTTACCGGACGCGACGCCGGCAAGGACCAGACCTACTTCCTTCATGCGGTCCCGGGAGCGCAACTCGAACGCTGCCTCTTCCCCGTCGGCGAACTGCCCAAACACGAGGTCCGTCGAATCGCCCGTGAGCAGGAGTTCCCGGTTGCCGCAAAGAAAGACAGTACGGGTATCTGCTTTATCGGCGAACGACGCTTCGCGGATTTCCTGCGGCGCTACCTGCCGGCCCAGCCCGGCGAGATCCGCGGGGTCGATGGCGAGCGGCTCGGCGAACACCACGGCCTGATGTACTACACGCTGGGCCAGCGCCAAGGGCTGGGGATCGGCGGCGTGAGCGGACATGCCGAAGAGCCGTGGTACGTGGTAGACAAGGATCTTGAGCGCAACAGGCTGGTAGTCGCCCAGGGTGGGGGGCATGAGGCGCTGCTCTCGCACGCGCTGGAGTGTGCCGAACTGCACTGGATCGACGGGCCGCCCGAACCCGGGCCCCTTGCGGCGCGCATTCGCTACCGGCAAGCAGACCAGCCCTGCAGCATGGAGCACCTCGGCGAGGGCCGCGCCCGCGTGCACTTCGCGCAAGCCCAGCGGGCCGTCGCGCCGGGTCAGTACGTCGTCTTTTACCAAGGAGAATGCTGCCTGGGCGGCGGTGTGATCGAGACACGTATCGCATGAATACAACTCTTGCGGAGCCACTTCGTGGGCAGGCTATAGCACTGGCCGCCGTGGTGCAGGCAGCACTGCTGGTCGATCAGTTGGCGCGCGAGGGCGCCGCGTCAGCCGAGGAAATGCAGCGGCTGTCCCAGAGTCTTTTCCGCCTCGAGTGGGACGATCCTGCTGAGGTGTTCGGCGGGCTCCCGGCGTTGCGTCGCGGCCTCGCCGGTCTCGAGGAAATACTCAAGGCAGGCAGCACGACCACCAATCCCGCCGCGCTACGTTATGCGCTAGCGCTGCTGCGCCTCGGGCGGCAACTCGGTTCTGATCGGGGCCGGATGACCACAATCCGCGCCCGGCTGGAGCACGCCGCCGTCAAGCAGGAGCACTTCGCCAGCCGATTCGACGAAACCGCCTCCAGCCTGGCGTCCATCTATCAGGATTGCGTGAGCAACATGCGCTACCGGATCCAGGTGAATGGAAGCGCGCAACACCTGCAGGATCCGAGGGTTGCCGAGCGTATCCGGGCGCTGCTTCTCTGCGGCCTGCGCGCGGCCATCATGTGGCGCCATCTGGGCGGGCGCAGGCGCCAGCTCCTCACCGCGCGCGGGCGCCTCCTCACTGCGGTTAGCGCACTGCATGCGGTATCATCCTCGCACTGAAATACTGCCTGGCCGCACCGCCGCGGCAGCCCTGTCCGGAGTGCCCATGGAGTTGTCCGAACTTACCGCGATATCGCCGCTCGATGGCCGCTACGGGGGCAAGCTGGCGCGACTGCGCGGCTTGGTTAGCGAGTACGGTCTGATCCGCTACCGGGTGCTCGTGGAGCTGCGGTGGCTGCAGCGCCTCACCACCCTCGAGGCGGTCGCTGAATTGCCTCCCTTCGATGCCGCGACCAACGCCGCCATAGACGCCGTGCTCGCACAGTTCAGCGAGGTCGATGCACGGCGGGTGAAAGCTATCGAAGCCACCACCAACCATGACGTGAAGGCCGTGGAGTACCTGCTGAAGGAAAAACTCGCAGCGGTGCCCGGCTGCAGCAGCGCGCTGGAGTTCATCCACTTCGCCTGCACCTCGGAGGATATAAACAACCTGAGTTACGCGCTGATGCTGCGCGATGCACGCGCCACCGAGCTTCTGCCGCGGCTCGACCAGCTGATCGGCACCCTGTGCGACATGGCCGAATCCTGGGCAGATGCACCGATGCTCGCCCGAACGCACGGGCAACCCGCCTCCCCAACCACCATGGGCAAGGAGCTGGCGAACGTCGCTTACCGCCTGCACCGTCAGCGCGAGCAACTCGAAAGTGTGCCGCTGCTCGGCAAAATCAACGGCGCGGTGGGCAACTACAACGCGCATCTCTGCGCCTATCCGGAGGCCGACTGGGAAGCCATTGCACAGGGCTTCGTCGAGTCGCTTGGCCTTGACTGGAACCCCTACACCACCCAGATCGAACCCCATGATTGCCTTGCCGAACTTTTCGCCGCCGTGCAGCGAGCCAATACGGTTCTCATCGATCTGGCGAGAGATATGTGGTCCTACATCTCGATCGGTTATTTCACGCAGAAGACCAAGGCTGGCGAGATCGGCTCCTCGACCATGCCGCACAAGGTCAACCCCATTGATTTCGAGAACGCCGAGGGAAATCTGGGTATGGCGAATGCCCTGCTCGGCCACCTCGCCGAGAAACTGCCCATCTCGCGCTGGCAGCGCGACCTGACTGATTCCACGGTACTGCGCAACGTCGGTTCCGCGTTGGCTTACAGCCTGCTCGGCTGGGATTCGCTGGTCCGCGGGCTCGCCAAGGTCGAACTGGCACCCGCGCGCCTGGCCGCCGACCTCGACGCCAACCAGGAAGTGCTGGCAGAGGCAGTGCAGACGGTGATGCGCCGCTTTGGGGTGCCCGAGCCCTACGAGAAACTGAAAACGCTGACCCGCGGGCAGCGCATTACGGCAGCCGACCTCGGGGCCTTCGTCGCCGCGCTCGACATTCCGGCAGACGCCAAGACAAGACTGGCGGCGCTGACACCGGCGGGCTACACCGGCAACGCGGCCGCGCAGGCACGGCGGATCCGCAGTCGCATCGCCGCGAGGAAGTGAATGCATGGTGCGGCCCAAGACAGATGGACGACGTGAAATCGATCAGGCCGGAGACCAGACTGGCGCTCTCGCCGAGCTCCTGCAGGCGGGCAAGCGCATCGTGCGCATCCTGAGCGATGCGCTCGAGCCGGCAATCTTCGACACCGAGGCTGTGGCAACGGAGATTTCCCGTATCGCCCGCAATGGACGCCAGTGCGAAGTCCGGATCCTTCTTAAAGACAGCCTGAATCTCTCGAAACGCAGGCACCGGTTGGGCGCGTTGCATCGCCGGCTGGAGTCCAACGTCCAGATCCGCAAACTGACAGAGTTCCCTGAGCACTTCATCGCCAACTACGTTCTGGTGGACGACGGCGGCGTTTTTTTCATGCCCATGGATGACGATAAGAGCTGCTTCGTAAATGCCGATGACAGGCCACTTGCCCGCCACTTGACTGAACAGTTCGATGAGCTTTGGTCGCGCAGCGCACAAGATCCCGAACTTCGTGTAATGCCGCTCTGACGATCTCGATCACAGGAAGCACACTGATGCGCCGATACGCGATTTTAGTCCTCGCGACGATTGTTTTACTGCCTGCACTGGCACCTTCAGTGCAGGCACGACCGCTCACCCGGAACCTCGTGCTGATCACCCTTGACGGTGTGCGTACGGAGGAAATCTTCGGGGGCTTCGACGAAATCATCGCCTCTCATTCTGCAACTCAGCCTTATTCGGAAATAGAGGAGGTGCGCGGGCGCTTCATCGGGACCACGCGCGAAGCACGCCGTGAAGCATTGATGCCGGTGCTCTGGGGCAAACTCGTCCCGCAGGGAGTGATCTTTGGCAATCGCGAACTCGGCTCTCCGATGCGCGTGCAGAACCCGCACTGTTTCTCGGCGCCAGGCTATACCGAGATGCTGACAGGCGCTCCGCGTGCAGAAGTCAGCACTAATGATGTACGCCGTTACGCCTATCGCACGGCACTCGAAATCGTCGCGCGAAAGCTGCAACTGCCCATGGGCGCCGTAGCACAAATCGGCTCCTGGGACGGTTTTTCCTCGGCCGCCGCGAGTCGCGACGGCATCATCCTGACAACTGGCGCTTTCGACGCGCTGCCAGCGCGGTTCTCGACCCCGGAGGCCGATACGCTCGCCGGGCTTCGCAAGGACGTCCTCGGCCTGTGGGAGGAAGGCAGCGAGGACGTGATCAGTTTCCGTATCGCCGAGGCCTACATCGAGGCCAACAGCCCACGCCTCACGTGGATCGGTTTGGGCAATTCTGATGATTGGGCTCATGCGGACCGCTATGACCGCCTGCTGGTGTATCTGAACCGCGTCGACCGCCTGATTGGCGAACTCTGGGATGGCTTGCAGGCAAATCCGCGGTACCAGGACCAGACCACGTTCATCATCACGACAGACCACGGTCGCGGACTCAAGGGAAAGAACTGGTCGGAGCACGACTGCTCCATACCGGGCAGCGAGTGGATCTGGGCCGTCGTGGTGGGGCCCGACACCCCGGCAACCGGCGAGGCGCGCAACACACCGGAGCTCTACCAAGGACAGGTGGCGGCAACACTGCTGCAGTTTTTCGATCTCCCGGCGTCGACGCTGGGGCCCGATGTACGCCCTGCCCTGCCAGGTACACTGATCGGCAAGTGATGCATCTCTTCGTTTCAACTTCCCCCGAGGATATTCAGCGTGACCACGCCTGAGCATAAAACGATGCCCACCCACCCCCGTCATCTCTCGAGCGTAACGGCCTGGGATATGGAAACAGATGTGGTGGTCGCCGGTTTTGGTGGTGCCGGCGCCTGCGCGGCCATCGAGGCGCACGACAATGGCGCCGCAGTGATGATCTTCGAGCTCGCAAGTGACTCCGGGGGCTCCACCAAACTCTCGAGC